>DATAOM010000463.1:0-9221 GCA_036265775.1 Ktedonobacterales bacterium
GCCCTAGCGCCGTAGGAATGACCCAGCGCATGGCGCCATCGCGCGCCTTCTTGTCGCGGGCCATCGCGTCGAACAGGCTAGCTAGCGGCAGGCCGTCAGCGCGAGTCGGTAGCCCCGTACGTTCGAGCAAAGCGTCCTGGCGCTCGATGACTTCGGCAGGTGTGACACCGATTCGATGTCCTAATCGCGCGGCAAACGCCATGCCAATGGACACCGCCTCGCCATGCAGCCAGCGCTCATAGCCCGTCACCTGTTCGATGGCGTGACCGAGGGTATGACCGTAGTTGAGCAGCGCCCGCTCGCCCTGCTCCCCTTCATCACGCTCCACGATCGCCGCTTTGATCGCAACCGCGCGAGCGATGGCCGCGCAGAGCGACACAGGCTCCATCTGGAGCAACACGTCAGCGCGCTCTTCCAAAAAGGTGAAGTAGTCCGCATCCAGCGCGACGCCGAGCTTGATGCATTCAGCCCAGCCTTCGACGAACTGCCGCTGCGGCAGCGTCAGCAGGAGCGCCGGATCGGCGAGCACGAGGCGCGGTGGATAGAACGCGCCGACCAGGTTTTTCCCCTGCGGCAGGTCAGCGCCCACCTTGCCGCCTATCGAGGAGTCCACCTGCGCCAACAGCGATGTCGGAATGTGGACCAACGGGACGCCGCGCAAATAGGTTGCGGCTGCGAACCCTGCCAGGTCGCCGACTACACCGCCACCGAGCGCGAGGAGAAACTCACCGCGATCGGCGCGTCGTTCAACGAGCCAGTCCAGGACAGCGCGCCACTGATCGAGTGTCTTGTAAGCCTCACCAGCCGGTATGACGCACGTTTCCACGACAAACCCGGCCTGCGTCAACGTCAGCTCGAGGATTACCTGGTAGAGCGGCGCAATGATCGAGTCGGTGATGAGATGGACACGACGAGGCGCATTCAGGCGGTTAAATCGCTCGGCTAGCGTCGTTATAGCTCCCCAGCCGATCACGGATTCATAGGAGGCACCACTCGCGGTTGCGATCATACGTGACACAGGCTCAGCGTCGTTTGTGGCATTTGCTGCAAGCGCGCCCGACCCGGCGAGGCGCGCCACGATGCGTTGCGCGAGGGCGCCGGGATCAGGAGCGTTGGCGTCGAGGATGAGATCGGCTTCACTGTACCAGCGCTGGCGACGCGCGCGCAACTCGGCCAACCTCGCGAGCGGATCTGCTCCCGCCAGCAAGGGGCGCGCATCGGGTAAGGAGTCGCCGCGTGTTGCGGCCTCGGCGCTCAGCCGTGTGAGCGCCGTGTCAGGCTCGACATCGAGGCAAATGATGTATCCAGCCTCGCGCATCAATGCAAGGTTCCCTGTCGTCTCGCCGATGCCTCCGCCGGTTGCGATCACCATGTGTCTTCGTTCACATGCCTCGGCGAGCGCAGCGCTTTCCAGCGCCCGGAAGCGCGCCTCGCCCTCGTCGTCGAAGATCGCGGCGACGCTTTTGCCTGCCTGCGCCGTGATGAGGTCGTCCAAGTCGAGAAACGACCAGCGCAACCATTTGGCGAGCGCACGGCCAGTCGTCGTCTTGCCTGCGCCGGGCAAGCCAATTAGAAAGATGCGCTCGATGATCTGACTCTTCATGCCTCGATTGTAGCACTACAACCGTGCCGACCTGAGAAAATAGCAGAAGGGCGCGCCCACCCTGTGCGTGGTGAGGTTGCCCTTCCGCGTGTCGAGCGTCGATTGTCTGGCTCAGGCGTCGTAATCAGGCGTCGTAGTAGAGCGCGAACTCCAGCGGCGCCGGACGCAGGCGGACCTCGGCGGCCTGCGCGCGCTTGATCTCGACGTACTTCTCCAGCAGGTCGGTGGTGAAGACATCGTCTTCGAGCAGGAACTCGTGATCGCCTTCCAGCGCGTTGAGCGCGTCATCCAGCGAGCCGGGAACCGACTTGATGTCCTTTTTCTCCTCGGCTGGCATCTCGTAGATGTTGCAATCAATTGGGCCAAAGCCGTGCTTCTCCGGCAGGATCTCGCGGCGGATACCATCCAATCCCGCCATGAGGAGCGCCGAGAAGGTGAGGTATGGATTGCAGGTGGGGTCCGGCGGGCGGAACTCGACGCGCTTCGCCTTCGGGCTGTCGGAGTACATCGGAATGCGCACGGCGGCGGAGCGGTTGCGCTGCGAGAAGGCCAGATTCACAGGAGCCTCATAACCGGGAACGAGACGGCGGTAGCTGTTGGTCGTCGGCGCTGCCAGCGCGAGCACTGCGGGCGCATGGGTCAGGAGACCACCGATGAAGAAGCGCGCCATCTCCGAGAGGCCAGCGTAGCCTGCCGCATCAGCGAAGAGCGGCCTCTCATCCTTCCACAGGCTCATGTGGACGTGCATGCCAGAGCCGTTGTCGCCAAAGATCGGCTTGGGCATGAAGGTGACGGTCTTGCCAGCGGCGCGCGCGACATTCTTGACGATGTACTTATACATCAGCACCTTGTCGGCCATACGCAGCAGCGAGTCGAAGCGCATGTCGATCTCGCATTGCCCACCAGCGCCGACCTCGTGATGCTGCGCCTCCACGTCGATGCCGCAATCCTCCATCACGAGGACCATGCGCGTGCGCAGGTCTTGCAGCGTGTCGTTGGGCGCGACGGGAAAATAGCCCTCCTTGGGGCGCATGCGATGGCCCAGGTTGGCCGAGCCGTTGCGACCGGAATTCCAGTGTCCCTCGTCGCTATCCACGACTGCCCATTGCTCGTTCTGCGAGGAGCGGAACTTGACATCCTCGAAGACAAAGAACTCGGCTTCCGGGCCGAAGTAGGCGGTATCGGCGATGCCACTCTTCTTGAGATGCGCCTCAGCCTTGCGCGCGATGTAACGTGGGTCGCGTGTGTACGGCGTGCGTGCGACGCCGGGCTGCGTGACGTCGCAGACGAGGCTCAGTGTCGGGTCGGCGGTGAAGGGGTCCATGACGGCGGTCGAGGCGTCGGGAATCAGCAGCATGTCGCTCTCGTTGATCTCCTGGAAGCCACGAATGCTCGACCCGTCGAATCCGATGCCCTCCTTGAAGACCGATTCGTCGAAGGAGCGCAATGGAACACTGAAATGCTGCCACATACCAAAGACATCGGTGAACTTGAAGTCCACCATGCGCGCGCCATGATCTTGCGCCAACTTCAATGCCTGCCCAGGAGTCATCGCCATGCTGTTTCTCCACCGTCTGCGAACGCCAAGTCTACGAAAGAATCAAAACGCGAAAGAGGGAATGATGCGCACTGCCTCACTTGGCACAATGCACAAATCGCATCCCTCCTCACCAGTATAACGAGCGTCACTCCATTCGGAAAGCACCGTAGTACCCAACGTATCGCGCACAATTTTGTGCAAATAGCATAAAAGATAGTGGCGCGCTGTCTGCTTAACCAGAAGCTTTCAAGGACAGATACCTGATTGCGAGCCTCATCCGTGTGGCGCTACAATATGCGCTATATGAGCACACTGCGCGGTATCTGGCCTTATCTTCATCGTCACCTCTTCTCGCTGATCGCGGGTTTCCTCCTGTTGATCGGCGCGAATCTGCTTGCGCTCGTCCCCCCCTTCCTCATCGGCCAGGCGATCAATGACATACAGCAGCGTGTCGATGTCAGCGAATTGACGCGTTACGCCTTGATGATCGTCGGTCTGGCGCTGGTCACAGGGACTGTGGCGTTCACCGCACGCTTCGTCATGCTGCGCGTCTCTCGCTTCACCGAATATGAGATGCGCACTGATCTCTTCAGGAAGTTCCAGCGCCTCGATCTCGACTACTTCCAGCAGCGTAAGGTCGGCGATCTGGTGGCGCGCGCCACCAACGACCTCTCGGCAATCCGCATGATGACTGGGCCTGGTGTCACAAACCTCTGCAACACCATCATCGCCTTCACGGTCACAGCTATCGCGATGGTGCGCATCAACACGCGCCTGACGCTCTACACGCTCACTGTGATGCCGCTGATTACCGTCCTGTTCATCGTCGTCGGGCAGGGCATACGCGAGCGCTACCGCGCCGTGCAGGATCAGTTTGGCGAAGTTTCGGCGCGCGCGCAGGAGAACTTCTCTGGCATCCGCGTCGTCAAGGCGTACGCGCAGGAGGCGGAGGAGCAGGACGCCTTCAATCGCGTCAATCATGAGTATGTCGAGAGAAGCATCTCGTTTGCCCGGCTGAACTCGTTGCTGTGGCCGAGCATGTACTTCATCGCTGGACTCGCCGCGGCGCTGCTGCTCTGGCTGGGTGGCTCCGATGTGATCGCCGGGCGCATCGAGTTAGGTCAGTTCGTCCAGTTCAACACCTATCTCGCAGCACTCGCCTTCCCGATGATCGCGCTTGGCTGGGCGGTCAACCTCTTCCAGCAAGGCTCAGCCTCGATGAGCCGCATTCAGGAGATCTTTGATGCCACGCCTGCTATCGCGGACGGCCCACAAACGCAAACGAACTTCACTCCGGCGCGCGGCGATGTCGAGTTCCGTTCCGCCACGCTGCGCTACGGCGAGGGGCCGGAGGCGCTGCATGAGATCTCGTTCAAAGTTCCAGCGGGAGGGTCGCTGGGCATCGTCGGGCATACTGGCGCGGGCAAGTCGAGCCTGGTGAACCTTCTGGCGCGTGTGTACGACGTCACCGATGGTGAGGTCCTGATCGACGGCGTGGATGTGCGCGAGATCCCGCTGGAGTCGCTGCGACGCACCATCGGCTACGTGCCACAAGAGACGTTCCTATTCTCGCTCCCGCTCGAGGAGAACGTCGCCTTTGGCATGCGTCAGGCGGACGAGGAGCGGCTTAAACACGCCGTCGAGACAGCGCAGTTGTCGAAAGATCTTATCGACTTCCCCCAAGGGCTGCATACCACCATCGGCGAGCGCGGCGTGACGCTCTCCGGCGGGCAGAAACAGCGCGCCAGCATCGCGCGCGCCGTCGCCAAAGATCCGCTGATCCTCGTCCTGGATGACGCGCTCTCCAGCGTGGATACGAACACCGAGGCGGCGATTCTGGAGGGGTTGCGCGAGGTAATGGCGGGGCGCACGTCCATTGTTATCGCCCACCGCATCTCCACGGTCAAGAACCTGGATCAGATCATCGTGATGGAGCAAGGGCGCATCGTCGAACGTGGGACGCACCGCGAATTGCTTGCTCTGGGTGGGCTGTACGCCGCGATGTATCGCCGCCAACTGCTGAGCGAAGAACTCGATGTTGACGACGGCGAGACCGACGACTCCGATATCAACGAGCCGAGCGAAGCCGCGCCCGACTAGCGGGTGTGGAACGTGCTACAATGTCGGCGTCATAGGCCGCATGTCCACTAGAGAGCTCTTCTCTGGCTGAGTTTGTGCGCATGCCGCCACAAGGAGCTATCCGACAGGAGGTCCGACATGTTTAACACCGATTATTCCGGTGGAGCGGCGCTCCCCAGCCAAATTGACCTCTCCGACATCATGCGCCGGGTGTACTCGTGGGTCTGCGTCGGCCTGGTCGTGTGCTTTGGCATTGCCTATTTCGTCGGCAATACCGTTCTCACCTATGTGAAAACCGGTCAAAATGCGGCGTTGGCCGAGTTCTTTATCAACCCCATCGTCTACATCGGCGCCATTGTCCTCTATTTTGTGGTTGGGTTCACCCTCTATCCGGTCATCCAGCGAACGAGTCTGGCTGTCGGCACGCTGGTGTACCTGCTGTTCACCGCGCTCTTCGGCTTCATGATCTCGACCGTGCTGGTGTCCTACTCCCTTCCGTCCATCGCGACCGCCTTTGTGACCGCCGCCGCGATGTTCGGCATCATGTCGATCATCGGGTTCACCACCAAGGTGAACCTCGCGAAGTTCGGCCCGATCCTCTTCATGGCGCTGATCGGCCTCATCGTCGGTACGCTCGTGAACATCTTCTTCCTTCCGGGCGCCACCTGGCTCTACTGGGGCCTTACCTACCTGGGTGTAATCATCTTCGCTGCTCTCGTCGCGTATGACACGCAGTGGATTGCGCGCAACGCAGCGACCGTCGCCGAAAAGGGTGACGAGCAGGCTGCAGGAAAGATTGCCCTCATCGGGGCCTTCCGCTTGTTCCTGGACTTCGTCAACCTCTTCCTCTACCTGCTGCGCATTTTCGGTCGCAGCCGCTAAGAGGCGCATCAGGCGCGTTCGAGCGATTAGGAAGTATGTTGGCGAACGGCTCCATGTGAATTTCTGTGGGGCCGTTCTTCCTGTCTCGCGTCAGGAAAATATCCAGGCCAACCTTCGTCAGAAATCTGGCGTCCGCTATGGTGGTCGCTGGTAGAATATGAGTGTATGACCCAAATCTAACACGCGCTTCCAGTAGAGCGCTTCGTGTCCTTACTCGACGGCGCTCTTTTTCGCGTACAGGATGGACGGATTCATGGCGCAGGCGTTCTTTCAGGAAGACGAGATCCTCGGCAAGGCGTATGATGGGCGTCTCGCACGCAGGCTATGGAACTTTATTCAACCATACCAGCGCATCGTCTACATCACCGCGATCTTCGCTTGCGTGATGGTCGTCGTTGATCTGCTGGCGCCATTTCTCACCCAGGTGGCGATTGATCAGTACATCGCCCCGAAAGGCGCGACGACCCTCACCATCGCCGAGCGCCAGCGTGGAACGCTGCTGATCGCTGTGGTGTTCCTGCTGACACTGTGCATTGGCTTTGGCCTACGCTACTTCCAGAACTACCTGCTCAGCGTCGTTGGCCAGCGGGTCATGTATGACATGCGCTCGGACATGTTCAAGCATCTCCAGGGCCTCTCACTCTCGTTCTTCGACCGCAATCCCGTCGGCCGCCTGATGACACGCATCACCAACGACGTGGACGCGCTCAACGAGCTGTTCTCCTCTGGCTCAGTCTCGCTCATCAGCGATATCCTGACGCTCGGCACGATTATCGTCATTCTCTTTGTCGAGAGCTGGCAGCTCGCGCTGATCGTCTGTGTCGTCATCCCGCCGCTGATCTTCGTGACGATGGTCTTCCAACGCTTCATGCGTGAGAACTTCCGCGCGATACGAGTGCGTCTGGCGCGCATCAACGCCAACGTCGCCGAGAATATTGCCGGAACGCAGGTGGTGCAGCTCTTCAACCGCGAGGAGCGCAACTTCGCCTATTTCGACAACTTAAACCGCGATTACATGAAGGTCTCGGTGCGCTCGCTGTTCATCTTCGCGCTATTTCTGCCAGTGGTCAACGTGTTCGCCGCAATCGCCACCGCGCTGATTATCCGCGTCGGTGGTGGCCAGGTCCTGGCAATCCCGCAGGCGCTGACGCTTGGCGCGCTCGTGGCCTTCCTGCAGTATGTCGAGCGCTTCTTCCTGCCGGTGCGCGATCTGGCCGACAAGTACACCATCTTGCAATCGGCGATGGCGAGTTCCGAGCGCATCTTCCGTGTGCTGGACGAGCCGGTCACCCTGGAAGATCCTGAAGAAGCGACAGCGCTGCAGAAGGTGCGCGGGGAGATCGAGTTCCGCGATGTCTGGTTCGCCTACAATCCCGGTGAATGGGTGCTCAAGGGCATCTCGTTCAAGATCACGCCGGGTGAGAGCGTCGCTTTTGTCGGCGCGACCGGCGCGGGCAAGACCTCGCTCATCAGCCTGATCTCGCGCTTTTATGACGTACAGCGTGGTCAGGTGCTGATCGACGGCCACGACGTGCGTGGTATCACGCAGACCGACCTGCGCCGCCACATTGGCGCCGTGCAGCAGGACCCGTTCATCTTCTCGGGCACCATCGCCAGCAACATCCGGCTACATGAGGAGGGCATCTCGGATGAGCGTGTGCGCGAGGCGGCGCGCTACGTCAACGCGGCGAATTTCATCGAGCAGCTTCCTCAACAGTATGAGGAGCCAGTGCGCGAGCGTGGCGCTGGTCTCTCAGTCGGACAGAAGCAGTTGCTGGCCTTCGCGCGGGCGTTGGCGTTCAATCCTGAGATTCTGCTGATCCTCGACGAGGCCACGAGCAGCGTGGACACACAGACCGAGGAGCTGATTCAGGACGCCCTGCGCAAGCTCATGACTGGACGCACCTCGCTCATCATCGCGCACCGTCTCTCAACGATCCGCGACGTGGATCGCATCATCGTGCTGCACAAAGGACACATCGTCGAGGAGGGCAAGCACCAGGATCTGCTGGCGCGCGATGGCTACTACCGGCGTCTCTATGAATTGCAGTACGCCGAATCCAGCGCCAGCGTCAGCCCTCTGGGGTAGCAGTGGGCGACTCTGTTGGAGTGGGTGAGGCTGCCGGCACGCCGGCCTGGTTCGGTTGGAAGGTGGCGCCGAGGTCGTTGATGCCCCAGACGTTATTGAAGATGGTCAGCGTCAACGTAACGGGGTAGGTGATGGATGTTCCTCGCGTCACGGTGTAGGTCAGAGCAGCGACGTCGTTGTTGGAGTTGACTTGCTTCTTCGTCAACACGGTATTTGTCACCGGGCCATAGTCCGTATCCGCCTGGCGCGCCGACAGGACGAACGTGTCGGTTTTCTGCTGGACACGGAGCGTCGGACTGAGATAGCTGTCGTGGACTGTAGCGTAATCCTGGCTCGTCACACTGTCCCAGAAGACGCCGGCTGTTCCAACTGGATCAGGTTTCGCCGTCAGCAGGTTGTAGCCGCCGACAACGGTTCCTGCCAGGCACGCGCAGACCGCAAACGCGGAGACGAACATCACCAGCGAGAGCATCAGGCTGTTGGCGTGTGGCCGTTTGTCGTAAGGGAAGCGCTGCTCGAAGTCCTCGCGTAACGCGCGTAGTCGGAGGATACGCGTGTACCTGCGTTCGCGGTCCTCGCCACGCTTCGTCTCGGGCGCGAGCGGAACTGTGCGCAGTTCCTCCTCGATCTCCTTGAGGCGGACCTTGGCTTCGCGCAGTTCCCTTGGAGAGGCTTTATGGCTCTTCGCCTTGGCGACTCTTCGCCGGTTCAGATCACGCACGCGCCTCTCCCCCGCCTTACGATCAGATCTGCCGCGCCTGGTCGCGGGCGTACTATACCGGTGGCGCGCGGAGGGTGTCAAGGCGAGTGGGACAGATGCGCGCTGTCAGCGTTCGCTGATACTGACGGAGCAATGTGATACGGTGAAGTGACGCTTTGCAGGACGCAAGCGATGGAGAGCATGCGACAAGGAGGGCGCAATGACCACGCGTATTCGGGTTGGAACCGCAAGTTGGACCGATCATGAGCCGTTTTATCCCGCTGAGTATGCCAGAACCAGCATGAAATCCCAGCGCATCAGCTACTAT
>DATAOM010000464.1:0-8250 GCA_036265775.1 Ktedonobacterales bacterium
TTGGTATTTCGCCGGTGTCTCCGTGATGGGTTTGGGAGCCTCATAGGCGAGTTGCGTCGCGACATACACCGAAAGCCCGATGTAGATGAAGGTGACCACGCTCGTGAGAATGAGGACTGCCGCGACGAGACGGGTCGCAACCCGTCCTGTGATGGGCTGGCGTGTCTGCTGGACGCCCGCTGATGAAGCGCTGGTCATGGCGGTTATCCTCCACATGCGGGAGGCGCTGCATCTCAGTTGGCGTCCGCGATTGCGCGCCAAAGGCCGGAAAGGCTGGAGCGGCGCGAATGTGCCCAGTTGTATAAAGCGCACGACACGGACAACATTCGATTCAATGGAGGGGGCAGCGTATGAAGGGATGAGTCATTGAGAGGGAAAGCGGGTCTTCTGCTTTGCATATGGCAGGACGACACAGAGCATTATAGCAGGTAAGGGAAGCTATTGCTGTGGCGCACGCCACATATGCGCGTCGGGTCTTCTGGGAGGCGCCTGCGCGCATCAACGCGCTGCGAGAGGAATAGCGGGCGGAGGCCATCACTCTTTATGCGTGACGGTCAGATAGCCGACCAGAATGGCGATCACCACTGCGAGCGCCAGACTGACCACTCCCGTACCCACTCCCACACCCCCTGCGTCCGTTGGCCTGCCGAGCCAGTCGGCGAACGAGGCGCCGAGCGGGCGGGTCATGATGTAGGCGAACCAGAAGGCAAAGATCTCGTTCAACCCAAAGAGCCAGTAGCCCAGCGCAGGCAGCGCGAACAGCACGGCGAACAGCACGCCGGAGGCGAAGTAGCCTAGCCCCAGCGTCGTCGCCGTCATATCGCCCACGGCGGTGCCAAGCGCGAACGTAGTGATCACGGTGGCCCAGTAGAACAACTCGCGTCGCCGTGTGTTGATCGTGTGGATGGAGAGCGTTTTCTCGGTCAGATACCAGACGACGAAGACGATGGTGAGCGCGATAGCGAAGAACACCGACGAGACGACATAGGGAACGCCCAGCACGATATGGATCACATCAGCGACCATTGTGCCGAAGATGGCGACCATCACGACGGCCAGCCAGTACACCCAGGGGATGTATCGCCGTACGACGAGTTGCAAGATTAGCGCAGCGGCGAAGCAGACGCCCCCCAACAGCACCGCGACAATAGGGTCAATGGCGCGCACCAGATAGTCTGAGGTCGTCTCACCCATCCCGGTGGAGAGGATCTTGATGACCCAGAAGATGAGCGTCACCTGCGGCACCTTGCGCAGGAAGGTCGCCTGGTCGAGCGGGCGTACGATATGAAGGCCAGCGCTGGAGTTCGTGTCCGGCCGCTCTGGCGAGTCCAATGTCCCCATGTGTTCCTCTTCAGATCTGTCGTTGAGTCTGGCGGTATGCGCCCGTACTGATCCATGCTCTACTGTAAAGGATGTTTTCTATTGGTCAAGCCCATATGAGACTTCGCAGGCATTTACTCAGCGCTATTGATGCGCTGATCCATGAAGAAAAGGCCCGAATCCACATCGATTCGAGCCTTGATACGGGCTTGCTATGCAGTTTGAGAACCGCACTCAGCGGTCGCCGCGAGGGCGCTGGCTACCACGCCGACGGAAGCTTCGTCGCGCGGGAGCAGACTCGTCACGCGAGGAATCAGCGAACGAGCGTGGCTGACGCGTGAGACGAGGCGCATCGAAGGAGTCGCTCCCTGGGCGCTCTCGTCGCTCAACCTGGGCGCCACGTTGCTTCGGCTGGGAGGGCGTCGGCGCGGTATTGGGATCGGCTGGCGGCAGCGGCATCTCGTCCTGGGGCCAGGCGCGCGCCGGGAGATTCACACCCAAGTCGCGCTGCATACGCTTCCACGGGGGCAGGTCGCTCGGCGTCACCAGCGTGATCGCCTCGCCCTCACGCTCCATACGCCCGGTCCGGCCAACGCGATGCGTGAAGAGTTCCGCCGATTCCGGCAATTCGTAATTAATAACCTGCTCGATGCTTAACACATCCAACCCACGCGCCGCGACATTCGTCGCCAGCAGCATCGGCGTGCGTCCAGAGCGGAAGTCGGCGATGGCGCGGTCGCGCGCGTTCTGGCTCATGTTGCCCTGTAGCGCGCCGACGGTGTAGCCGCGCGCCTTCAGTTGCCGTTGCAGGCGCATCACGCCGTGCTTCGTCCGCGCGAAGACGAGTGTATTGCCCTCAGCGTCCTTACGCCGGTCCAGCAGCGCGCAGAGCGCCTCCAGCCGCCGTCCCTCCGGTACAAGGTAGATGATCTGCTCGATGGCGGGCGCCGCCGTCCCTTCGGGCGAGCCGGCGTCGACACGGACGGGATCGCTCAAATACTTCCGGGCGATCTGGGTCGTCCACTCTGGCAGTGTCGCGGTGAAGAGCGCCATCTGCCGGTTGGCGGGCGTCGCGGCGAGGATACGCTCCACGTCTGGCGCAAAGCCCTGATCGAGCATCTGGTCGGCCTCGTCGAGCACGCAGACCTTGAGGCCATCCAGTCGCAAATTGCCCTGACGCAGGTGGTCGAGCACACGCCCCGGCGCGCCAACCGCGATCTGCGCTCCTCCAACGAGCGCCGCTTTCTGCGGACCAAGGGCTCGACCGCCGATCAACTGCGCGACCCGTAAGCCTCGTCCGCCGTCCAGCGACTCGATGACACCGGCGACCTGCGCCGCCAGCTCGCGCGTCGGCACGAGGACGAGCGCCTGCAACTGGCGCTGGCGTGAGTCCACACGCTCGACGAGCGGCAGCCCGAAGGCGATGGTCTTGCCCGACCCCGTACGTGACTGGCCGATGACGTCGCGCCCCTGAAGCAGCGGCGGAATCGCGCGCTCCTGAATCAGCGTCGGCTCGACGATGCCCATGCGCTCCAGCGCGTCCACGGTGCGCCGCCGCGCGCCGAGCCGCGCGAAGGGCCGTGTGTCTTCCGGCCACGGTTGACGGTCGTGGTGTTTGTTGTCCTTGGTTTTGTCTTTAGTCTGAAATTTGTTGCGTTCCTGCACGTTCATCTGTCCTGACACGTCTCGTTCCTCATCGTTGCGTTCATGCGCCCTCTACGCAAAATCACCGTCAAAATCACCATGGGGCGCGGTCATAAGCGTTTGCTGGAATCGGAACGTGTCACACATCACACGACAGACGACGCGGCGCACAAAAGAAGGTCCACCGAGCGAAAGGGCTTCAGTGGACCTGGCGATGCGAGGCGAACTGAGTACACGGTCGTTGTGCGGTCAGGAAAGCGCGCCTGGTAATAATCCCTGGCGGCAGTCCTGTCACTCCCTATCGAGCAAATACCTTGTTAGTGTACGATTTACACCCGCTTTTCGTCAACTCAGCCGGACGAACGGCGCTCCAAGCCATGCGTTCCCCTTGCCTTTACCTGAACTGTGATCGTCGTCCCCTGGTTATCATCAGGCATCGAGATCAAACAGGCTTCCGGCTTGATCGGCGATCATGCTGGCGATCATGAGGGAAGAGGTCGCCGCAGGTGAGGGAGCGTTCTGCACGTGGATCGTCCGCTCGTCGTGGCGGATGAGGAAGTCGTCGACGAGGCGGCCATCGGGCGCGACCGCCTGTGCGCGCACTCCGCTGGGACCCGTCAGCAGGTCACCCGCTCGCACCGCTGGCAGGTAACGCTGAAGCTCCTTCACGTACGCCCGCTTCGAGTAATCGCGGTACATCTCCTCGAATCCCGTTCGCCAGTACTTCGCCGCCATCTTCCAGAAGCCACGATAACCGAGCGCATCCCACAGATCGCCTGGGGCAATATCCCAGCGCCCGTACCCTTCGCGCGCGAAGGCGAGCACCGCATTTGGGCCGGCCCAGATCTCGCCATCCAGCCGTCGCGTGAAGTGTACGCCGAGAAAGGGGAAGCGAGGATCGGGAACAGGATAGATCAGCGCGCGAACCAGACTACGCTTCTCTGGGCGCAGTTTGTAGTAATCGCCACGGAACGGCACGATGCGCACATCACGCTTGCCGTGTCCGAATGCGCTCACCTGATCGGATTGCAGTCCAGCGCAGGTAATGACGTGCGTCGCCGCGATCTCCGATCCGGCGCCTTCACCCGATGTTCGCCTGACGCCGAGCACGGCGGAGTCGCCGCGCTGTGTGATGCTCGTGACCCGATGTTCGACCACGATCTCGCCCCCGCGCTCCTGCACGCTCCGCGCATACTTGTGCGCCACGCTCACATAATCAACGATGCCTGTATTGGGGGAGAAGATGGCCTTGATCCCGGCGGCGTATGGCTCGATCTCGCGCAGCCGCTCCGGCCCAACCAGTTCAAGTCCCTCGACGCCGTTGGCTATGCCACGACGATACAACTCGTCGAGCCGTGGAAGCTCATCCTCGTTCAACGCGACGATGAGCTTGCCGCAGAGCTCATAGGCGATGCCGTTCTCTTCGCAGAAACGCAGCATGCGACGATGCCCCTCGACGCACGCCTGCGCCTTGAGCGATCCCGGGGCGTAGTAGATACCCGTGTGCAGAACACCGCTGTTGTGGCCGGATTGCTGGCTCGCGATGGCAGCGTCTTTTTCGACGACGATGAGACGCAGGCCGGGCTTGCGCAGCAGAAGTTCACGCGCGGTCGCCAGCCCAACGATTCCTGCGCCGACAATCGCGATGTCATAGTGGCTCCGCTGGGGCGTGAATTGAGGCGCGAACGTCGCAGCCGCTGCCTTATGATCGTCGTTGGCGTCCTGCACCTGTTTGACCTCCGCATGCGGTCGAGATGAGAGTGTCGTCATGGCAATCATACCGAATCCACAGAGATTCTGAAGTATTCGCTTTAGCAGGCTAGACCGTCTGGGCATTTCCTCAACAACCAGCAACGATCATCAGCGCAGGCCTCCACTGGCTCTTGGCCCTTCCCCTGCGCCATACTATTCAGGATACTCAGAGCCAGGGAAAGGCGAGCGATCATGGGTCATATAAACGACGACGAGACGCCTCAGTATACGAATCGGCTGATCCACGAGACCAGTCCCTATCTCTTGCAACACGCGCATAATCCCGTGGACTGGTATCCGTGGGGCGAGGAGGCGCTGGCGAAGGCGCGCGCCGAGGATAAGCCAATCCTGCTCAGCATCGGATACGCCGCCTGCCATTGGTGTCATGTTCTCGCCCATGAATCGTTTGAGGATGAGGACACTGCGCGGCTGATGAACGAGCTGTACGTCAGCATCAAGGTGGATCGCGAGGAGCGCCCGGACCTCGATGCGCTCTATATGGAGGCGGTGCAGGCGCTGACTGGATCGGGCGGCTGGCCGATGACCGTCTTCCTCACGCCGGACGGCGCGCCCTTCTACGGCGGCACGTACTTCCCGCCGCGCGACCGCTACGGCATGCCCAGCTTCACGAGAGTGCTGCGTGGCGTCGCCGATCTCTATCGCAACCAGCGTGAGGAGGTCGAGCGGCAGGCGCAGGCGTTCCGCGAGCACTACGCCGGGCAGGCGCAGACAGGCCTGAAGCTGCCCGATGATTTCAATCCGGCGACGGCGACGATCAGCGCCGAGACGCTCACGGCTGCGGCAAACGCGCTGGTCAGCCAGTTCGATGCGGTCGAGGGCGGGTTTGGCCCAGCGCCGAAGTTCCCGCATCCGATGGGGCTGGAGTTCCTGTTGCGAGTCGAGGCGCGACACCGCGCGACGGATGCGAGCGCGCTGCCCTCCAGCCAGCTTGATGAGAACCTGCTGCCACTGACGCTGCTAACACTAGATAAGATGGCGGACGGCGGCATCTACGATCAGGTAGGCGGCGGCTTCCACCGTTATTCTACCGACAAAATCTGGCTGACGCCGCATTTCGAGAAGATGCTCTACGACAACGCGCTGCTCGCGCCGGTCTACCTGCACGCCTGGCAGCTCACCGGCGAGCCCCGCTACCGCCGCATCGCCGAGGAGACGCTGGACTACGTCCTGCGCGAGATGACCGACTCCAGCGGCGCGTTCTATTCGACGCAGGACGCCGATAGCGAGGGCGAGGAAGGTAAGTTCTACGTCTGGTCAGCGCAGGAGTTGCGCGATCTGCTCGGCGACGATGTGAACGTTGCGCTGGCCTATTGGGGCGTGACTGATAGTGGCAACTTCGAGGGCAAGAACATCCTGCATGTCGCACAGCCGCTTGAGGAAGTGGCAGTATCGCTAGGAATCACTACCGGCGAGGCGCGAGAGAGCCTACATCGGGCGCGCGAGACGCTTTATGCGGCGCGGTCGCGGCGCATTTGGCCGGGGAAGGACGACAAGGCGCTGGCGGCGTGGAATGGCTGGATGCTGCGCGCCTTCGCCGAGGCGGGACGGCTCCTCGACCGCGAGAACTACCGCGCGGCGGCGGACAAGAACGCCGATTTCGTCACACGCGAGTTGCTGGTGGATGGGCGGCTGCGACGCGCCTGGCGCAACGGGCAAGCGAAGCTCGACGCCTATCTGGAGGATTACGCTAGCCTCGCCAACGCCTTCCTCAGTCTTTACGAAGCCACTGGCGACGCGAGCCGCTTCACCTTTGCCCGCGACCTCGTCGAGACGATGATCGAGCGCTTCTGGGACGAGCCGACCGGCGCGTTCTTTGACACTGCCAGCGACGCCGAGGCGCTGATCGGGCGTCCGCGCGACCTGACGGACAATGCCACGCCCTCGGGGACAAGCCTGGCGTGTGAGGCGCTGTTGCGGCTGACCGCGTTCACCGGCGAGTTGCGCTACCGCGAGTACGCGGCGCGCATCCTCGTCGCGCTGGCCCCGGCGATGGAGCGGCATCCGTCGTCCTTCGGCCACCTGCTCTGCGCGCTCGACGACCTGATTGGCCCGTACTACGAGGTCGCTATCGTTGGTACTCCGGCGGATGCTGCCACGCAGGCGCTAATTCAGGCGGTGAATAGCCGCTTCCTGCCACGTATAGCTCTCGCGGTCGGCGCATCGGATGATGCGGAGGTTCCGCTGCTGGAAGGACGCACATTGCTGGACGGCCAACCTGCGGCGTACGTCTGCCAGGGCTTCGTCTGCCAGCGCCCCGTTACAGCGCCAGCAGACCTGCTCGCCCAGATTGGAGCCTAGTGTATCAGCGCCAAAACGTAGGAGCCAGGCGCCGACTTAGAGCGCGCGGCGACGGCGCAGCGCAAGCTCACGGGCGAAGAGCGCCAGGATATGAAACAGCCCAAGTGCAAGCGCCAGATAGCCAAGGATGAGCGTCATGACGACCATCACGCGCCATCCACTTCCACGCGTGCGCGACCACGCGGCATGACCGCAAATAATCCCCACGATAGCGAGTACCAGTCCGCCTACCGAGCACGCCAGCAATAGCACTGGCCGCAGGGCGAGGATGAGCGGCGCGAGACCGAGCGCCAGCGCAAGAAGAGAGAAGATCAGCGCGACGACGGCGAGCCCACGCCCTCGTGGCTGCGGTGCAGGTGGCGGCGCGCTCATGCCCGACGCTGGCTCAGGCCCCGGCGGCTGAGGCGGAGTCCAGCCGGGCGTGACGTTCGGCGTCATCGGTGGATAGGGATCGGGGTCGGGATACGACCCGGTACGGGGTGGATACAGTGTCATCTGGAATCTCCGGCGGTTCTTGATTATTGGGCGGAATTATTGGGCGGAACGCATTGTGCGTCCTGCGAGTGCTCTTGATTCTCATGGTAGCTGGGCTGTAGCGCGCTGTCAGCGGGAGCGTGTAAAGAATTTGCAAAACCTCTTCCGGCGCTCCTCCATAGGCCAATTTCTGCCATGTTGATTTGTGCAAATTGCCGCATCTGGATGCTGCGCAAAGAACAGTCTGGGTGGCCCATTTGGCGCGCCAATCTATCAGGCGAACGGTTGAGCGCAAACGCGGACGCCAAGCGGACTCTTTGGTACTAGTTTTGCGCGGAAAAGAGGGTAAATGTGGTATTATAAGTAGAGATTTTGGTGGTGGAGTATGCCTCCAGCGCCCAATTTATCTCATGTTCTGGCAGGAGCGAGAGGTCCTTCAAGGATGCCGTCGCGGGTGAACTTTCTCCCCTTGCGCATCGCTCCACCGGGCGCGTCATGACTCCGATGCGCGCCCCTCTCCGGATCGCGCTCAGGCGCTCTTGGCGCATCAGGCTGTCCGCGAGAGTCTAGTTTCGGGAGGCAGGGGATTCATCCATGGCGACGACGATGCCGAAGTCAACTAGTGAATATGATGCTGGACAAATCGAGATCCTCGAGGGCCTGGAGCCGGTGCGGCTGCGGCCTGGCATGTATATTGGCAGCACAGACATTCGCGGTCTCCACCATCTCGTCACTGAGGTC
>DATAOM010000465.1:0-8946 GCA_036265775.1 Ktedonobacterales bacterium
GAAATAGAGGAAGGCCAGCGCGCCGACCGCCAGCAGCGCCTGCGCCGCGACGGCGAATCCATGTGGCCAATCAGCTCTTCGCCGGTATGCGGGAACGGCGAGCGCCACGCCAAGCGCGACGATACCTGCGCCGCAGAGGAAGGTCGCCAGGTCGGGCGAGAGCGCCTGTAGCAGGAAGCCAAAGGGCGAATCCACGAAGAAGTGCAGAGCGATCATGCCGACGACGAGCGCTGCGACCATCACACCGAGGGCTGTGAGCGCACGCGGGTAGAAGTTGCCAGATGCAGATTCGGCTCGATGCGCAGGCGGTTGACGCAGCCCCGCCGAGGCCAGCGCTAGCGCAGGCAGCAATGCCAGGAACGCGGCGCCCAGCCCTAAGAGCAGCCAGAGGAAACGCTGGTCGGCGGTGACCGTGTCGGTTGTAATGCCCGCATCGAGTCCGTCGTGCAGCCAGCCGAGAATCTGCTGGTGGGTGGCGGAGGCGGTGAGGATGGTGATGTGGTTCAGCCCTGGCAGGATGACGAGCTTGCGTCCCGTGCCTAGTCTGGGATCGCCGCAGGTGAGGTCGGCGCTGAGCGCGCCATCGGAGGGCTGGCCGCACCCCTCGGCGACGCGCATCTTGGCGATCTTGACGATGCCCGCCGGGTCGGCGTCGCCCGCGAGCACGAGCAGATTGCGTGGGTTGGTCACCGTTGGCGCTTCGTCCAGCACCGGCGAGACGAGCACGGTTGCGGCGAGGTTGCCGAGTGCGGGATGGCGCAGCGCGTAGAGGCCCACCGCCGACGTGCCCATCGAGTGGCCGATCAGGACGAGCTTGGCGTCACGTCTCGGCGCTTGCTGTAAGGCATAGTCCACCACTGCGCCGACGGTATCGGTGAGCTGGCTCTGCGCGCCGGAGAGCGCGGCGTTACTATCAAAAACCTCCGGTGAGGAGCCATGGCCGGGGAAGTCGAAACAGTAGGCGGTGATGCCCTGCTTCGCCAGCTCGACGCAGAAGGTCGTCATCACTTCTTTGCTGCCGGAATAGCCGTGCGCGACGACCGCAACGATGTTCAGGTGCTCGTTGCGCGGCGTAAAGCGTAGCGCACTGATGTTCCCACCTGCCCCGCCGATGGTGATCTCCTCGCGAATGATCTGGCTCTCGGTCGCGTGAACCTGCCAGGTCGCCAGTGTGAAAACGGCCAGCGCGAGAAGCAGGAACGCCGACTGCGCAAGCAGCCAGCGGCGGGTGGGCATGCGGCGCGTTGGGGCGCCTGCCGGCTGGGCGGCGGATATGATGTCTTCGTCGCGCATGGGAGCCACACCTTCTGCTGAGAACGACGGTGTTCACGGCTTGGCAGCCTTGTGCGCAATTGTACATCGCTACCCTGCGTCCAGAACGAGCCATCCGGCTCCATGCTCCTGTGTTACAGCGCCATTAGTGCTTCGTCACCACTAGAGGGGCGCCTGCTCGGTATGGGGATGCGTGCCCAGACGCGCTGTCAAGGTGGGAAGGAGGCATTGCGCCAGTTCCATCGCTTCGTGACTACTTCACGCTTGGGCGAGAGGGCTACCTCCCGCGTGTCATGCGAGAACAAGGAAAGGGATCCATGAGCAGAAGACGAACGATTGCGATCATCAGCGTCGCTGCGCTCTGTGCGGCGTTGATTGGCCTGGTGAGCTTTATCACTACGCGCAGCGCATCGGCGGGTCAGGAGGACAGTAATCTCAAGCATGTCTTTGTCATCATGCTGGAGAACCACTCCCAGACCAGCGTGATTGATGATCCGAACGCGCCGTTCATCACTAGCCTCGCGCATACCTATGGTATGGCGACGAACTACTTCGGCGTGACCCATCCCAGCGAACCGAACTACGTCGCCGCGATCAGCGGCAGCAACTGGTTTGTCAACGACGACAATCCTAACAACCGCTTCGACCACACCAATCTGGTGGACCAACTCGAAGCCTCCCACCACTCCTGGGGCGCGTACATGGAGTCGATGCCGAGCGTCGGCTATCTCGGCAACAACGCGCCGGGTTCAACTCAACTGTATGTGAGTAAGCATAACCCCTTCGTGCTCTTCAACGATATCCGTAACAACCCGGCGCGTCTGGCCAACGTCAAGCCCTACGACCAGTTTGCGGCTGATCTGGCCTCCAATAACGTGCCAGATTTCGTCTGGATCAGCCCAAATCAGTGCCACGACATGCACGGCGGCGTCTTCACGCCGGTCGCGCCAGACGGCAGCGATGGCACGCCCTGTCCGTTCGGCAGCATGAAGAATGATCCCAACGACGCGGCGCTCAAACAGAAGGCCGACGCCTTCGTCCACGACGCCGTGACGGCGATCATGTCGAGCAAGGCGTGGACGGGCAACAGCGCCATCTTCATCGTAGATGACGAGAACGATTTCACCGGCAACCCCGCCACCGATGGCTGGGAGTCGGCGGCTGGATGCTGCGACTCGCCACTCCTGCCCAATGGCTATCAATTCTTGAATTCGGGTGGGACGCCAGACGGCAAAGTCTGGGTGTGTCCGTTCGGCGCGAATCCGGCGTGTCAGTATGGCGGCGGTCTCATCCCGGCCATCGTCGTGTCGAGAAACGGCCCGCGTGGTTTCGTGAGCAACCAGCCCTACAACCACTACTCGCTCTTGCGCACCATTGAGGAGAATTGGGGGCTACCCTATCTCGGCAATGCGTCCGACAGCGCTCAGGTCCACTCGATGTCAGAGTTCTTGAAGCGTTGAGTCTCCCTGCGCGCTGAGCGTCTATGGAGATTTCGGGCCAGATCTGGAGGTATACGCCTCTGAATCTGGCCTGCTTTTTTATTGCGCAACGAGCCATGAGCAAAGATATGGCGCGCCAAAGAGCGGCGAATGAACCATCATTGAACTCTGCTTACGTCACGCAAAATGCCGGCTGACATGAAACTGGATGGAAAACCTGTCCCAAAACAGGCGCCTCAACCCTCTTCCTGTGTGATGACCACCGCGTGATGGTCATGACGACAACATATCCACTCCAGAAGAGGGAAAGAAGATGAAGATCGTCGTATTTGGCGCGAATGGCGCAACGGGACAACACCTGACGAAACAGGCGCTTGCCGCAGGGCATACGGTAACAGCCGTCACTCGTCATCCGGAGGCGTTCCCGCTCGAAGGCCCGCGTTTGCAGGTGGTGTGGGGAGACGTGTACGATCTCGCGTCGGTCGAGCGGGCTGTCGCCGGGCAGGACACCGTCCTCTCGACCCTTGGCGTCCCCTTCACGCGCAAGCCGATCACCGTTTATTCACAGGGTATCGCTCACATCATCGCAGCCATGAACCGCTATGGGGTACGTCGCCTCGCCTGCATCAGCTCGAGCGCGACCGGCGGCGAGCATGACACCGGAGGCGGATTCCTCTTCGACAAGGTGCTGCAGCCCATCGTGATGTCCACCATCGGGCGGACGACCTACGCAGACATGGCGCGCATGGAAGCGCTCGTGATGAACAGCGATCTCGACTGGGTGATCGTCCGGCCCTCTGGCCTCTTCGAGACGCCGGTCGTCACCGATTATCAGGTGGCGGAGACACAGATACGCGGGCAGTTCACGTCCAGGATCGATCTGGCGGACTTCATGCTCAAGCAGGCCACATCGGATCTGTACCTGCGCAAAGTTATGGCGATCGCCACCTACTCGATGACGCCTAGCGTGTTTGTGTTCATGACGCAAGAGGCGTTCAAGAAGCCCGAACACGATCTGAAAGCCGATCTGAAAACCAGGGCATGACCCACGCAAAGGCGAGGCGCCGATTTCAACCCGTTCCGGGATGGGCGCCTCGACCACACGCCTGCCGTAGAATAGGAAGGACACCATGGCGACTACAGCAGCGACAGTTCACCTCCCCGCGTTTGTGCGCCTGGGAAACCTTGTGATGACGACTCTGCTGCGCGCGGGCGTTAGGGTAACGGGGCCGAATCGCGTCCCCACCTATCTGCTTACCGTGCGTGGACGCAAGAGCGGGCAGCCGCGCACCACGCCAATCGTGACTATCGAGCAGGATGGGAAGCGCTATTTCCTTACACCATTCGGAGTAGTGGATTGGGTGCGCAATCTGCGGGCGGCGGGAGAGGCTACCCTCACGCGCGGACGCCGTGTTGAGAAGATTCAGGCGACAGAACTCTCCAGTGAAGAGGGGAGTCTTGTCCTGAAACGCGGTCTGGAGGAGCGCAACATCCCATCGTTCCTTGTGAAGTATTTTGGCATGAGCGCAACCTCTTCAGAGGAAGAGTTGAGAGAAACCGCTGCGCAACATCCGGTGTTTCTCTTGCAGAGCATCGCATAGACCTGGCAGGGACGCGTATGAACGAGTCATTTGAGAGCTACCGATCCTATCTCTTCGCCATCGCCTACCGCATGCTCGGCAGCGCGATGGACGCCGAGGATATGGTCCAGGAGACATGGGTGCGCTATCAGGCCACGCCGCCGGAGACGATTCGCTCACTCAAAGCCTATCTGACGACGATCCTGACGCGCCTGTGCATGGATCAACTTCAACTCGCGCATCGCAAGCGCGAGCAGTACATCGGCCCCTGGCTGCCCGAGCCAATCTTGACGCCAGAGGCGACGGCGATAGCAGAAACAGGAGATCCGGAGCGGCGGGTGGACCTGGAGGAGTCTGTCTCGCTTGCATTCTTGATTCTGCTCGAGCAGCTCCAGCCGTTCGAGCGCGCGGTCTTCCTGCTGCGCGAGGTCTTCGGGTACGAATTCGCCGAGGTAGCCTCGATGCTAGGGAAAACCGAGGCAGCGTGCCGCCGCTCATTCAGCCGGGCGAAGCTCCACCTGCAACAGCATCGGCCACGCTTCCCCGCCTCTCCTGACACGCATCGCCAGTTGCTCACGGGGTTCCTGAGCGCGACGCAGGGAGGCGACATGGAGGCGCTGACGGGCATGCTCGCCGAAGAGGTCACGCTGTGGGCCGATGGCGGCGGCAAGACCAGAGGCGCGGCCACACGTCCAGTTTTGGGACGCGCCGCCGTCATGCGCTTCATCCTGGGAACACGCCGATTCTGGCCGGAAGGCGCACGCGTCGAGGTCGAGGAGGTCAACGGTCAGCCTGCGCTGGTCGTCCACGTCGGCGATCATGCGTTCTCTGTCCTGACCATCGAGGCGGAGCAGGGACGGATTCAGACAATTCGCATCCTTGCCAACCCGGACAAACTCACACATGTCTAGCGTCTGGCGGTGAGCCGAGGCTATCCTCTTGTCCTCGGCGCCGCCATTCCCTACACTTCTAGGAAACGATTCTTTACCTGACTGAGCGCGTGAGGTAAAGGGGAATGTGTCATGCCAGCGACCACGAATACGTACGATAAGTTCGCGTCGCAATACGCCGACATGATGGCCGCGCAGGAGCGTGGGGGTGTGGCGCCTGACTCAAACATCTCCCGGTTTCTCGAAGTGGTGGGCGATGTCTCCGGCCTGACCGTGCTGGACGCGGGGTGCGGCGAAGGCTATCTGTCGCGCATCCTTGCCCAGCGCGGCGCGCAGGTGACCGGCATCGACATCTCGCCACGACTGATCGGGATGGCGCGCGCCAAGGACCCCGATGGCGCCATCACCTATCAGGCGGCCGACCTCAGCCAGCCGCTGCACGCCCATCAAACCCACTTCGATCTCGTCGCCAGCTACTTCGTGCTCAACGATGTCTATGACTATCAGGGCTTTCTCGCCACCCTGAGCGCAGCGCTCAAGCCCGCTGGTCGCCTGGTGATCTTCATGAACAATCCGTTTTCGCTGGTGGTGCGCGGCCACATCACCGATTACTTCGCCGCCTCTGGCCGGAGGTTTCCCTATCGCGGCATGACCGAGGAGGGAGTCAAGGTATTTTTCTGGCATAGAACCATGGAAGAGTATCTCTCCGCCAGCTTCGAGGCGGGATTTCAGTTGCAGCGGCTAGTAGATGTGCCGACGCCCGAAGGCAGCTTCAAGCGCCGCAGCGACACGTTGATTCCCGAGAGCTACCACTTCCCCTTCTTCACGATTCTGAGCCTCGCCAAAGCGCAATAGTCTCCCCAAGAGCTCATATGGCGGCGCCGCGCTCAGGCGCACAGCAAAAGGAGTGTACGATGGCGAGTTCTTATGACGAGATCGCCGAGTGGTACGACACCTGGGTTGGTACCCACTCCATGAGCGACGATCCCTATTTTCGGGCGGTCGAAGCGCTCATCGGGGGCGTAGCGGGGCAACGCATCTGCGACCTCGCCTGTGGCCAGGGGCGGGTGGCTCGGTATCTGGCCGCCCAAGGCGCCAGCGTGGTCGGCGTTGATCTCTCGACGAAGCTCCTGGCGATCGCGCGCCGGCATGAGGAGGCGGCTCCGCAGGGAATCGAATACATCCACGCCGATGTTCAATGTCTCGACGGCGCGGCGTTCGCTCCTTTCGATGGAGTCGTCTGCTCGATGGCGCTGATGGATATCCCCGACCTGGCCGGCGTCGTGCGCAGTGTCGCGAGCCTGTTGCGACCCACTGGATGGTTCGCCTTCTCGATCCTGCACCCCTGCTTCCATACCTCGGAGTCGGGCGAGATCGCGACGCCCACCGGCGCCGCCCGCACGGTCAGCCGCTACTTCGTGGAGGGCTACTGGCGCTCCGACACGCGACCGGGTCCTCCGGGCAAGGTGGGGGCGTACCATCGCACACTCTCTACCTACGTCAATACGCTCAGCAACGCAGGATTACAGCTTGAGCGCCTGAGCGAGCCTGGCTTGGAGGTTCCCAGACCGCAGTCGCCGGCGTTCGCGTCGTCTGGTCGTCCTGTGTGGGCGGAGGTCCCGGCCATTCTGGTGGCGCTCTGCCGGAGGCGATAATCTCCTCGCTGGACGCCAGCGCAACAAGGACAGATATCTCATGGTCTCGGCGCCGTCGCGCGCTGTTACACTGCCTGTTATGACGCGGTAGCGCCTGTGGCCCGCTGGCGCCGCGCCCCGCGCAGCTCCTCCACATCTCACACGCCCCAGACTGGAGATGGCTCATGAGACACGCCTTCACCTCCCGCCAGTACGCCGGCGAAGATGACCTCCTGCAGATGCAGGGGCTGCTCATGGACGCGCGCTCGCGTACCGACGACTGGCGCTACTGGCATATTGGCGACCTGATGTGGGCTTTCTTCCTGCTGGAGCGCCATCTGGAGCCACGAGACCATATCCGCCTCTGGCACGATGAGCGAGGTGTCCTTGCGGGCCTTGCTCTCCTGGGCGAAGATCCCGCCTTCGAGTGTCAGGTACTGCCCGACCATGCCTGGTCAGGCATCGAGATCGAGGCCCTCGCCTGGGCTGAAGCGCGCCGGGCCGAACTGGCGAAGCGTGACGTCTTACGCTGGGGTGGCGCGTTTGTGTGGGGAGCCAGACACGACGATACGCAAAGGATCACCTTTCTGGAACAACACGGATTCCGCCGGGGCGAACACATCGAGGTAAATCTATTGCGTTCATTGGGGGAGCCGGCGCCTGATGTGGCGATACCCAACGGGTACCAGATCCGCGCTGTAGCAGAATCCGGCGAGGCGGACCAACGCGCCGAGGTCGAGCGCGAGGTGTGGCAGCCGTACAGCAATATTAGCGGAGAGGATTATGCGCATTTGATGCGGTACCCTGGCTACCATCGCGAACTCGATATCGTCGCCGTCGCCCCTGACGGCGTCATCGCCGCCTACGTGAATGGCTGGATTGATCCGGTGAATCAGATCGGCGACTTTGGTCCGGTGGGCGCGCGGGCGGCTTATCGCCGGCGTGGACTGACGCGCGCGGTATTAGCCGAGGATCTGCGGCGGATGCGGGCGCTTGGCATGAACCGCGTGTGTGTCTCGACCGACGAGTTGAACATACCCGCGCTGCGCCTCTATGAGTCGCTGGGATTTACGGTCGTGAACCAGTATCACGACTACGCGAAGTCTGCGTGAGGATGTAGGGCGCCGCTTGGGATTCTTTTCGGCGGCACTCACGTCAGGTTCAGGGATGCAAGCACGGCGGGCCAGGCGGCGCGCCCAAGCGCGGCGTCAGCCGTCGGGTTGCCGCCATGCGCCATGCGCGTTGATGGGGCGGGAGAGACCTCATTCGGGAAGATGGGGCGATGTCCAGCGTCTGGATGTGTTATCAACTCGACGTGGCATTCTGCGGCATGACGGCGGGCGGCGAGCGTCTTGGCAAAGGCGTCGGAGGGCCACAAAGCGTCATCCCCACCGGCGATGAGCAACACATCGCCGCGCGCACGCTCGATCGGGATGGTGGCGGCCACGACCGCCTCAGAGTGGGCGCGCAGGCTGGCCTCGTAGAGCGGGCGGTGGCTGACAGGCTGCTGGTCCGCTAGTGGCGTCCACGTCTCGTCATAGGGGACGAATGGTAACGGCCGGCCTTCCCAACTCCACGAAGAGCGGTAGGGGTAGTCCGCGCCGTCGTATCCCGGACCGACATTGGCCCAGACGACCGACGAGGGTGAGATAGCGACAACGGCGTCCACACGAGTGTCGCGCACGGCGACGAGCAGCGCGGCCTCGGCTCCTTTGGAGAGACCGACGATGCCGATGCGCTGGCTTCCATGGTCGACCAGCCAGTCAATCGCGGCGGTGAAGGTCTCAAGGGGAATCTCGCATACGCCAGGAGACTGGCCGGGTCCGCCGAACCACTGGAGCGCAAGGGCAAGTGCGCCATGCTGGGCGAGAAGGCGCGCCCGCTCGACGTCCACACGCCCGCTGGAACCTGCGAGGACGAGGACTCCCGTGGACGAGAGAGCATCCTCTGGACGCACAGCCGTGCCCTGTATTGCGCCGACTAGCGTTTGTTCAGTCATCGTCGTTATAATCCTGCGCTCAACTAGCTGGTATCTTGCGCGCAATTGTACATCGCCGTTTATTGGACGCCACAATGCCAGTTCTGTCTTGCCCCATTTCGCCCTCTGGAGAAGACCTAGCTTGAGTTACGC
>DATAOM010000466.1:0-10799 GCA_036265775.1 Ktedonobacterales bacterium
GCTAAGTATCCAGGCGCCTGGGTTTTCATTTCAGGCTCCATCTGAGGAGATCATGGATGACGGATGACCAGACCCAGCGCTCCTGGGCGGCAACGCCAACGGTGGAGGAGCTGAACGCGCTGGGCAAAGGCTTTCTCTTCGACGCCCTGGGCATGCGCATCGAAGAGGCCTCGGCTGATCGCGTCGTCATGTCGATGCCGGTCACGCAGACGACACAGCAGCCCGTCGGCATCCTGCATGGTGGAGCGACGGTCGCGCTGGCGGAGAGCGCCGCCTCGATCGGGACCTGGCTGGGCATCGACAGGACGGCGTTTTCCACGGTGGGGCTGGAGATCAACTGCAATCATCTGCGCGCGAAGCGTGATGGGAAGGTGCGCGCCGTCGCCACACCAGTGCATCGTGGGCGGCGCAACTGGGTCTGGGATATTCGAGTCGTTGACGAGGCCGACGCCCTCATCGCAATATCTCGCTGCACGCTGGCAGTTGTGCCCATTCGCTGAGCGACGCCTTCCGGCCGTCTCTCGCGCCGGATATCGTATTACTCGTCGAGGAGCGCGACGTCGAGCTGGCTGAGGCGCTCAGGATCGGCGATGATCTCGATGGCGGCGATCTTCCCATCCGTAATGGTGAAGTTGAAGACAGCGTGTGGCTGTCCGCCCTGCCCCCAGACCGCACCTGCGGAGCCGTCGATGAGCGCCAGTCGCGCGGCGTGGGCGCGCCCCACAAATTGCTGCGCCACCGCCTCGGCGCCTTGGGTCTCGCTGGTCATACCAACTGCGGCGCCCATTGCCACAATAGCTGCGTCGGCGCGGAGGGTGACGCCGGGATCGAGCGCGGCGAGCAGCGCATCGAAGTCGCCATTGCGTGAAGCAGCGAGGAAGGCTGCGACAATCTCCCGATTGGCGGCTGTTCGCTGGCGCGTCAGATCGGCGTCGGAAGCCGCTTCCTCCTCTTGCTCGCGGCCTTTCCCCTGCACCTGGCGACGAGCGCGGCTGGCGAGTTGGCGCGCGGCGGTCGGCGTGCGCCCGACGATAGGCGCGATCTCCTCAAAGGGCACGTCGAAGAGGTCGTGCAGGACGAAGGCGAGCCGTTCGGCGGGATTCAACGTGTCGAGCACGACGAGCAGCGCGAGGCCAACGGAATCGGCTAGCAGCGCCTCGTGTTCGGGATCGCTCGCATCCTCCTGACTCACGAATGATCCTGACGCATCTTCTTCCAACGTCTCCTCACGCCGTGTGGCGCGCGAGCGCAGCATATCAAGGCAGACACGCGCGACCACTGTGGTCAGCCAGCCGCCGAGATTTTGCACATCGCTGGTGTCGGCGCGGCTGAGGCGCAGCCAGGACTCCTGCACGGCGTCCTCCGCCTCGGTCTGCGAGCCAAGCATCCGGTAGGCCACCGCACGCAGGTGAAGGCGATTCTCCTCGAAGCGCTCCGCCAGATAATCGTCTCGATCTTTCCGTTCATCCATCGGTCTTGCCTCTCGGTCACATTCTCTCGTCGCGTCCCGTCAGTGAAGTGACGGACAGGACGCGCCCGATGTGACAAGCGCCATCACCTGAAGTCCGTGAAAGGATGTCTTTATGCAACTACGCATCGGCGCTCGCGTCACGCCCATTCGCGTCCGCGCGATTATCTATTGGGCCGCCACGCTGATCATAGCTTTTGAGCTTGCGGCAGGTGGCGTGTGGGACATTTTGCAGATAGCGTGCGTGCACGATCTCGTCGTGGAGCATCTGGGCTATCCCGCCTACTTCCTAGTCATTCTCGGCGTCTGGAAGATTCCTGGCGCGGCGGCGCTGCTCGTCCCACGCTTTCCCCGTCTTACCGAGTGGGCGTATGCTGGCGCATTCTTCACCTATACTGGGGCGGTCGCCTCACATCTGGCGGTAGGCGATAGCGTCAGCATCTGGTGGGGGCCATTCGTCTTCGCCGGCATCATGCTCGTTTCCTGGGCGCTCTATCCATCCGTTCGCCGCGAACGAAGCCACAGTCTGGTATGACACACACGCGAGGAGTGTTGAAGAAAAGAGGCGTCAGACATGCGTGAGCCAACGATCTACGAACTACAGCCGGTGGGCTGGGTGGAATCGCCGCTGACCGACCGCGCCGCCGCTCCGAAGCAGGGTGACGAGGGAGCGCCGCAGGCGCGCATCGTCTTCCGCCCAGAGATATGGGAGGCGGCGGCAGATCTGCGCGCCGGCGATGAGATCCTCGTCCTGACCTGGCTCCATCTGGGCAATCGCGACACACTCTCGGTCCACCCGCGCGACGACTTGAGCCGGCCCATCCAGGGCGTCTTTTCTACGCGCTCATCGGATCGCCCGAACCCGATTGGGCTGCATCGGGTCATCATCGTGAGCGTCGCGGAGAACGCCATCACCGTCCGCAATCTCGAAGCGATTGACGGCACACCGGTGATCGATGTGAAGCCCGTCCTCGGCGAGGTCAACGAGCGGTAAGAGCGCGCCACTAGCGCCAGCGCCGCCAGAGATAGCCACCGCTATAGAAGATCATCGAGAGCAGCAGCAGTCCGCCCAAATGCAGCCAGGCGTCGGCGCGCCAGGCAGGCTGGATCTGGTAGGCCATCCACAGCGCGAACATGCCCCAGAACGCGACGCTGAACGCGCCTGCGCTTGTGCGATGAATGACCTCGCGCTGCCCTTCATCCACGCCGGTGAAGAACGCCACATCGCCGTCGCCGCTCAGCGCGAGCAGGCCACCCAGCGCCGTCCCAATCACCGCGAAGGCTGTCGTGATGGTGTTCTCGACGCCCGGCAAGCCGTGAATTGCCCACTCCCGGATGTAGAAAGCGAGCGCCACCGAACCCAGCGTCCAGCTCACGCCCGCGATGATGAGGTTGAGCTTGTGACTACGACTCAGGCCACATCCCGCTGTGCCGATACGTTGCGACTGGCTCATATCTTCACTCCTTTTCATCACTCCTCTGTTCGCGCGCTGGTGGTGGATTCAGACGTCATTGCGGATGGTCGCGTCGCTGCTGGCGTTGTGATAGTGAGGACAGATGGTGAGGCTGGAAGTGACTTCTGCGCTATCGCGCGAAGTTGCGCGACCTCCTCTTCCGGCAGCCAGAAGATCGTCTCCAGCGGCTGGCCAAAGTAGGCGGCGAGCTTGAGCGCCAATTCAATTGATGGTACGTAGCGCCCAACCTCCAGCGCCAGGATCGTGTGGCGTGTCACGTTCAGATCGCGCGCGAGTTGCTCCTGCGTCAGGCTGTAGCGCTGACGTAGCTCGCGCAGACCGTTGGCGACCCCTTTAGCCATCGTTCATCGCGCCCTCTCGTCTCACGTGCGAGCACCGCGCCAGCTTACCGACGGGTTACTGGCGCGCCAGCACTTCTTCACGCCGCCAGCTCGCCGCGCCGATCAGCACCAGAACCAGATCCAGCGCCAGCACCACGACCACGCCACCCAGCACCGCCAGCGGTCCCCAACTTTGCAGGACGAAGGCCAGGAAGTAGAACGGCAGGAAGATCGGGACCAACAGCAGCCCGGCGATGCTCTGCGCCGCTTGGTATGTGCGCACACGCGAGGAGATCACGGCGGCGACGGTGGCGGCGAAGATAGCGACGGCGGGAACGAGCGCGATCATCGAGAGCGCCAGCGCTGGCGGCAGAAGAGTGAGCTTGGCCGGACTGATCAGAATCGCAATCTCGATCAGATAGCTGACGATCGCGATGGCCGAGTACACCAGCGCTGGAAGCACCGCGCCCAGCACCTTCCCGCCGAAGATCGCCCGGTTCGAGACCGGAGCGGCGAGGAGCGGCGCGAGGTTCCCTTTCTCCTGCTCGCCGGCGAACTGTCCAGCGGCAATGCCACTGGCGACGGTCAGTGGCAACAGACCTACCGTCAGTAGGTACACGATCAGCAGCGCGGCAAGCGTGTCGTCAGAGCCACTCGCGGTCGGGCGGATGACGGCGAAGACCCAGATGAAGGGCAAGACCAGCGAGAAGATCGCGCTGGAGATCACCGTCGAGCGGTCGCGCAGCGACTCTATGGCGGCGCGGCGCGCAATCAACAAGGTGGCGCGCACGTCATTGGCGGGAACAAACGTGGACATTTCGGCCTGATCGCCGATTGGCGCGGCGGACATCATTGCGCCTCACTTCCCTGGCTGGCGGCGACGGCTCCATTCAGCGACTCAGCGCCCGAAGATGTCAGCCCGGTTTCCTGTGGGGAGCCAACGGCTGCGGCGTAGACATCCTCCAGCGAGCGCGTCTCGCTGCTGACGGTGACGATGCGCGCGCCCGCCGTCACCAGTCGCTCGACCACCTGCGGATTGACCTCCTGTGGACGCGCCGTGCGGTACATCAGCGTATCCGCCGCTTGCGCGCCCTCCGCCGGAAGCGTCCCCGCGACTTCGGTGAGCATAGCCTGCCCCTGCGCGAATGGCTCGGCGAGCGTGATACGCACCGTGGCCTCGGGCGAGGTCCGCGCGCGCAACGCGGCGGGAGCGCCCAGCGCGACGATCCGTCCCTTGCTCATGATGGCGACGGTATCGGCGAGACGCTCGGCCTCGTCCAGGTCGTGCGTGCAGAGGATGACGCTGCGGCTGCTGTGCTTCAGGTTGGTGATCAGGTCGCGCACGGCGCGCGCCGCCAGCGGGTCCAGCCCGGAGGTCGGCTCGTCGAGGAAGAGCGCCGTCGGCTCATGCAGCAGCGCGCGGGCCAGCGCCACCTTCTGCTTCATGCCCTTCGAGAAACCGCTCATACGCTCGCGGCGATGATCGCTCAGCTCGAAAAACTCGATCAACTCGTCGATGCGCTGACGGCGACGGGGCTGCGGCATGCCGTAGAGCGCGCCGAAGAAGTCAAGATAGGCTGGCAGTGACATCTGCTCGTAGAGGCCCGGCGCGTCGGTGACGAGCCCGGCGCGCGCGCGCACGGCGCTGGGATTGGCGCGCACGTCGAAGCCGGAGACAGTGGCGTCGCCAACACTCGGCGCGATCAGGCCACCGAGCATGCGCACGGTGGTGGTCTTGCCGGCGCCGTTCGGCCCCAGCAGCGCCAGCAGCGCGCCATCGGGAACGGTGAAGCTGACGTCGTCCACGGCAGTGAAGGAACCGAAGCGACGAGTGAGTGAGCGCGCCTCGATCATGAGAGACAGCCTTTCCAGGCGAGGGTATGTTAAGCCAGCGTAACGTTACGCATGCACAACATAGCGCACGAAGGAGATGGATGTCAAGGTCTTACCTCGATGAGACGCCCCTCTATGACAGGAATTACGATACCCATTCTCCATCGCGGAAATGACGATGGGCCATTTCCATCGTCTGTATGTGTCGTCCGTTTGTGAGTAGAATTATCATCTCGCGGAGAGTGGGTACTAGATTGGTCGCGCGTTGGAGTGGTCCCTGTTATAATGCCTTCTGCGATTTGAGTTGACGTAAACCCGGCAGCGGAGGGAGCGTCCTAGTGAGTAGTGGCGCAGGTGGGGAAGGGCATCCCGGCATGCAGGGAATGCGGCTTGGTTCATATGAGTTGGTTCGCCGCCTCGGCGAAGGGGGCATGGCGCAGGTCTACCTGGCGCGCGACGTGCGGCTGGGCCGCGAGGTGGCCGTCAAGGTGCTCGACCGCCGCCTGGGCGAGCGCTCAGGATTCCGCGACCGCTTCCTCCGCGAAGCGAAGCTCGCCGCCGCGCTGGATCATCCCAACATCGTACAACTCTACGATTTCGGCGAGGAGGGCGGCGACCTCTATCTCGTCATGCCCTATATGAGCGGCGGCAGCCTCCAGGACAAGCTCTCGCAAGCCCCCTTCTCGGTCAACGACGTCGTCAATTACAGCATGCAGATTGCTGACGCGCTCGAATACGCGCACGGCCAGGGCATCATCCACCGCGACGTGAAGCCCGCGAACATCATGCTGCACGCCGACGGACGCGTGCTCCTGGGCGACTTTGGCCTGGCGAAGATCTTCGACGGCGCCCGCCCGGCGGTGCGCGACGGACGGCCAGACGCCGGGACGCCTGAATATATGGCGCCGGAGCAGATCAAGGGACAGACCGATGCGCGCTCCGATCTCTACGGCCTCGGCGTGGTGATGTACCTCCTGCTCACGGCGCGGCTGCCGTTCAGCGGCTCCTCCTCCAATAGTGTGATGGAGGGGCATCTCTACCGCCTGGCGCCGCCGCCGCGCCAACTCAATCCACACGTCACGCCAGCGGTAGATGAGGTTGTGCAGAAGGCGCTGGCCAAAGACCCACGCTTCCGCTATCAGTCCGCGCGCGAGATGAGCGGCGCGCTGGTCACAGCGCTGGTCTCTGGCGACGCCGAGCCGTTTCCATTCGATGCGTCCGCCTCCACTCCTATCTCTGGACCGCCGCCTTTCTCGCCGCCATACACCAGCGAGCCTGTTCGCCCAATCAGCGGCAATTCGTTTGGTCGCCCAAGTCAGTTCGGCGCGCATCACAGCGGTCCCGACGCCGGGTCCACGAGTCAGTTGCCAAGCCTCGACGTGCCGATGGCGCCCTCGCGTCCGCCAGCCCCGTTCGGTCCGCTGGGGGGCAGCGGCGGTGGCCAGATTCCGTCCGATTTCCCCTATCCCAGCGAGAATCCCTCGGCGATTACTGGCGGCTACGGCTACGGGCAGATGAGTCCAAACACGCATCCGACCAACCTTCCCCTCGGCGCGCCTATTGGTGGGCCGGCATTCGATCCAATGAGCTCTATGGGGCCGATGAGTCCCGCTGCTGGACGCGTCTCGCCATACCCGCACTCGGCCTACTCAAATCCACCCGCCCCAATGGGTGGTCCAGGCGGCAGGTTCGATGGACCAGCGCGGCGTGTCAGCCAGCCTCCGGCGCTTCTGGAGCCGCTCGCGTTCGACGCCGCAGAGATAGGCCACAGTGGACGCAGCCTGCGCTTCTGGATCGTCATTGTGGCGCTGGCGCTCGTGCTGATCGCCGCCGCCGGACTCCTGCTCTACCGCATCTTGTAGGGCGAGCCCCCGACGCCTGAGATCGCGGTCCGCGTCTTGACCCCTCGCCACTTGTTCGGTTATAGTGGGCGCGCGGCGCCGGTCGCCGCGGGTATAGAGCGAGGCGTGGGATGGCGCGTTTCCGCAGCCGGAGACCATTCTCCTCCCGGCGCGTCGCGCTCAGGCCAGGATTCAGGATAGCAAGCGCCTGCGCGAGTCTCGCGCTCCTGCTGCTCTGCTTCTTCGCCGCTGGTTCATACACGCTCCTGGCGCCGAGCGCCTACGCGGAGCCTGCCGCCTCGCCCACACCCACCGACACCCCTGCTCCGCCAACCGCGACGCCGATCCCGCCGCCAAGCCTCACGCTCGTCAGTCCATCCTCTGGCCAGGGGCCGGTCGGCGCGCGCATGACGCTCTCCGGCGCGCACTGGACTACGAGCAGCGTCACCATCGGAGTGGCGCTGGCCGCCGCCGACTGCGGCACGCCAGCCTCCTGGGAGCAGACCATCGGCTTGGTCACGCCCAAGCCAAGCGGCGCGCTGGACTACTCCTTCACCTGGCCCGCCGCGCTGCCGCCTGTAGGGACGCCGTACGCGATCTGCGCGCTCGCCACAGGACTGGCGCCAGCCTCGGTCACCTATCAGGTTCGCTCGGCGTTGCCGCCGACGCTCTCGCTTTCAGACGCCGTCGTCGCGCCAGGGCAGAGTGTCGCCGTCAACGGCGTGAACTTCATCGGCGCGCCCAGTGTAGACGTGAATCTGATCGACCCAACTGGAGCGAAGCGTTCTCTGGGCAAGCAGGCGCCTGCCGCCGATGGCTCCTTTAGCTTTTCCTATACGCCAAAGCCAGCGGATCTTGGGCTGGTGACGGTTACCGCGACCTCGCCAGCGGAGGGCGGCGCGCTGCCCGCGCTGGAAGCCAGCGTCACGGTGAACGTGCAATCCGCGCTAGTCCCGACCGCCACGCCGCGTCCCACCTCCACTCCTCCCTCCGCGCCAACCAAAACCCCAGGTAGTACAGTCGCGCCTTCTCAACCAACCCTCGACCTGCGCGCGGGAATGGTCGTCGCGCTGACTCTAGCGTTGCTGGCGCTGGCTGGCTCGGCCTTCGTTCTCTACTTCCGCTTGCGCGGCGAACGTCAACGCGAGGAGGAACTGGCGCAGCGCATGCGTACCCGCAGGCTGCCCGTCGCGGCAGGTAGGATTGGCGACCTGGAATCCGACACGGACCCCAGCAGGCTGGCCACCGGCGAACATCTGACGACGCGCCGGTTCGCCGTCGCGGGCGATGAGGATGAGGACGGGTATGACGGCTCCGAATGGGATGAGGACGAAGGCCCCGGACCAGACTGGCAGCCGCGCCCTATGACTGGCTCCTTCCCCATTTTCAGCGATGAAAGCTATCCCCGCGCGTCCGATAACCAAGACGAGAACACCGGACAGACCGGCGCGAGCACATCTACCGCAAGCGGCGTGGCTGACTCCGGCGCGACAGTCGCAGCGGAACCCTCCTCTGAGGGCAGCGCATCCTCTTCTGAGGATGGATAAGACGGAAGGCTGCGCCACACTGCGCTCCTGTTCTAGTGTATGATGAGGCGGAAATGTGGGAGATAGGATGTCTCCCTCTACGCTCAAGGATGAAACACGATGCGCCATCTTCTCTGCGCACGCGCTGTGTCATGCGCGCTTCTCTGTGTTTCCCTCGCACTGTGTCTCGCGCTCTCAGGCTGCGCTGCGACACAGTCTGACTTTACGCGGCAGACAGCGAGCGCTGGTGGTGAGTTTGCGGCGGCGGCGCTGACGCTCGCGGGCGCGCATCAGGGACGGCTGACCTTCGCCTATGCGCGCGGGAGCTTCGTCAACTACCAGAGCCAGCTCGACGGTCTAGATGCGCAGTTGCCAGGTCTGCAGGGCGCGCCAGATGAAGCGAGTGTCCATCATCTTCTGGCCCTCTACGCTCCCGCGATGCGCGCCGTCGAGCAGCCCTGTCTCGACACCGCTTGCGACTGGCGGGCGCAGGTCAACGCGCTAAATCGCGCGAGCGCCGCCTTCCTACGGGCAGCGGAGACGAGCGCATGAGCGACAAGAAAGAGAAGGGCAAGGAGAAATCCGCAAAGCAGCCGGCGAAGTGGCTCAATATCTTACTAGGCGTCGTGACGGCGACCGGTGGCTTTCTCGACGCAGGCACGATTTCAACCTCCGGCGCGGCTGGCGCGCTGTTTGGTCTGGGCCTCATCTGGGCTATTGTGCTCGCCACGCTGGCGGCGATCCTGCTCGTCGAGATGAGCGGGCGGCTGGCGGCGGTCTCTGGTCGTCCCTATGGCGGCGTGATTCGTGAGCGCTTTGGCTTCAGCTTCTATCTGCTGCCGCTCGCCAGTGAGTTGATCGCCGAGACGCTGTTGCTGGCGGCGGAGATCGGCGGCGTCGCCATCGCTATCTCACTCATTACCGGCCTGAGTTGGCGGCTGCTCTTTCCCTTCGTCGCGCTGGGCATCTGGATATTGCTCTGGCGCTCATCCTTCAGTGTCATCGAGAACGGCCCGGCGATTATCGGCATCATTGCGCTGGCCACTATCGCCGCCGTCGTCGCGCTCGGCGGCCCACCGCCCTCTCTGCTGCCGACACTCTGGCATCCTGACGTGCAGCAGGGAGAGTGGGCCGAGTATCTCTATCTCGCGGCGGCGATTATGGGCTCGACGATCAGCCCATATTTGCTCTATTTCTACTCTTCCGGCGCAGTCGAAGAGGGTTGGTCCCGCGACGACCTCGGCTTGAACCGGCTCACAGCAGGGCTGGGCATGGGATTCGGCAGCCTCTGCTCGATTGCGGTCGTCGTCCTGGCGGCGGTGGTCCTGCGACCGCACGGCATTCAGGCGAACACGCTCGGCGAGATCGGACTGCCGATGGGTCAGGCGTTCGGCCCGGTGGGCGGGATTCTCTTCGCGGTGATCCTCTTCGCCACGTGCCTGGGAGCCGCCTTCGAGGTCTCACTCTCGCTCTCCTACAACATCGCGCAGGGCTTTGGCTGGGAGTGGGGGGAGGGTAAACGGCCGGTCGAGGCGGCGCGCTTCAACGTCGTCCTGACGGCGCTGGTGATCGTCGCGGCGCTGATCGGGCTGTTCGCCGGTGACCCGCTGCGGCTCGCGGTCTTCGCCTCGACGCTGCTCGCGCTCTTCCTGCCCTTCTCGCTCTCGCCGCTGCTCATCATCATGAACGACCGCGAATATCTGGGCGAGCACACTAACGGGCGCTTCGCCAACATCGCCACCATCGCGGTTCTGGCGATGGCGTTTCTCGTCGCAGTCGTCTCGATTCCGCTGCTGATTCTGAGTGGCGGTGGTGGATAACAAAGGAGGCGAAGGATGCCCGCTCCCCCCAAAGACGCACAGGGCGGCCCCCAGGCGATGCGCGACATGATGGACAGTCTGCTGATGACGCGCGATGACATCCGCATTGGCCGCGTGGCTGACATCGAGGCTGTTTGGGATGCGGACGGTTTGCGCCTGACGCATCTACTCTGCGGGCCACAGGCGCTCGCCGGACGCCTCCATCCACAACTGCGACATCTGGCGCGCTGGCTGCTGCGCGACCGCTTCGAGCGGCGCATTTCCGTGGAGGAGATCGTGGCAATTGGGCCCACACTCCGTCTGCGCGGAGTGGCGACTGATTACAAGGTCGGCGCGTCGGAGCGCTGGCTCGCGGAGCGTGTGATTCGCCACATTCCCGGCGCAGCCAGCGAGCGCTGAGAGCGCAAGGAGGCCGGAGAGTATGCAGGAAACGGTAGGAGCAACACGTACGCTGCTCGTCGAGGACCTGATGGGCAAGCAGGTCCAGACGGCGGATGGTCAAGCGCTGGGGCGTAT
>DATAOM010000467.1:0-9552 GCA_036265775.1 Ktedonobacterales bacterium
CCAACGAGCCTGCCGCCCATCATCCCGCCGACGACGATGACGAGCTGGATGGGCGGGAAGACGCCGCCTTCGATCCAGCCGAGTATGACTCGCTGCTACAGCTGGAGCGGCTGGAGAGTCTGGAGGAGGATATGGTCGAGTTGGGCGTGACGACGCTGGACGAGGTACGCCAGCGCATCGCCGCGCTGCACCGCGAAGTTGACACGGAAGAATAATCGCCCGCGCCCTATTCGACACTTGCCGTGACAGGCCGCTGTGTCGTCGTCTGCCCTGGCGCGGAGGCCACCGGGCCAATCCAGACCGTCTGGACGTTGACGAACTCGCGAATGCCCACCAGCGACAACTCGCGCCCATAGCCGCTGCGCTTCACACCGCCGAAGGGCAGGCGTGGGTCTGAGGCCGTCATGCCATTGATGAAGACGCCGCCGGACTCCAGCCGCCGCGCCAGTTCACGCGCACGGGCGAGGTCGCGCGTCCACAGATTGCCGCCCAGGCCGAAGTCCGAATCGTTGGCCAGTTCCACGGCGTGCTCGGCGTCGCGCGCGCGGATCACTGCCGCTGCTGGCCCAAACGTCTCCTCACGGAAGACCGGCATATCGGGCGCCACATGAGTGAGAACCGTCGGCCTGTAGAAATAGCCCTTGCCGCCAGGACCAGCGACCGCCTCGCCGCCCAGCGCCACCTTCGCGCCCATCGCCACCGATTGCTTCACCTGCTCGGCAAGTGTCTCGCGCAGGTCGCCACGCGCCACCGGGCCGATCTGCGTCGCGAGATCCAGCGGGTCGCCCACCTTCAGCTTCGCCGCCGCCTCGACGAACTTCTTCTCAAAATCCTCCGCAACCCTGTCAACGACGATGAAGCGCTTGGCGGCGATGCAGCTCTGCCCCGTATTCTGGAAGCGCGCCTTCACCGCCATCTGGGCCGCCGCGTCTAGGTCGGCGTCATCCAGCACGATGAAGGCGTCCGAGCCGCCGAGTTCGAGCACAGTCTTCTTGAGCGCATGCCCTGCCGCGCTGGCGACCGCGACGCCCGCCGCATCGCTGCCCGTCAGCGTCACCGCCGCAATACGCCGGTCGGCGATTAGCGCTTCCACTCCGGAGCCAGGCGCCACAACCGTGCGAAAGATGGTATCAGGCGCGGCGTCGGCGAAGAGTCGCTCGATATGCAGCGCGCAGCGGGTGACGTTCGAGGCATGCTTGAGGATGACGGCGTTGCCTGCCATCAGCGCGGGGGCTGCTGCACGCAGCGCCTGCCAATACGGAAAGTTCCACGGCATGATCGCCAGCAACACGCCGAGCGCGCGGTAGGCGACGTAGCTCTCAGTCGCGGTAGACGGCGCGGCCTCATCGGCCAAGAAACGCGCCGCGCCCTCAGCGTAATACTCGCAGACCCACGCGCATTTCTCGACCTCAGTCTCAGACTCGACGATCGGCTTGCCCATCTCGCTCGTCGCGGCGCGCGCCAGTTCGTCTTTACGCTCGCGCAGCAGCGCCGCCACCCGGCGCAACACGTCAGCGCGCTCGGCGAATGTGCGGTCGCGCCAGCGTTTCTGCGCATCCGCGACGGTCGTGAGAATCTCGTCGATCTGCGCGGCGGTATGTGCCTCGAAGGTCTCGATGACCTCCTCGGTTGTGGGGTTGATGGATTGTATCGTCATAGCGAACCTCCTCATGCTGTCTTCATGGTCGCGCCTCATTCTATCAGCCACAGCGCGAAGCCGTTTTCGACAGGCTGGCCAAAAGACGATGGGTAGCGTTGGTCAGGCCGTCCGTTTACGGTCCAGCAGGTATACAGTAGAGTGCCAGAGGGTCAAAGGAGGGCGGAGATGACGAAGCACGGCTCGAGCAACGGCGTGAAGAAGACCGGATCCAACGGCAATCATACAAAGCAGGCGAAGACACAGACGCAGGCGATACAGGCCGACCGCGAGCGCTACCTGCCGCGCGGTGTCTACACCTATCACGATGTCTTCCCCGCCTCCGCCTCAGGCGCGCGCATCACCGATGTGGAAGGCGCGTCGTATCTGGACTTCGCCGGTGGCATCGGCGTGATGAACGTCGGGCACAGCCATCCTGCCGTCGTCGCCGCGATCCAGGAGCAGGCCGCGCTCTACACGCATACCTGCGCGCATGTCGTCACGCCGCCACCCTACATCGCGCTGGCGAAGCGCCTCGCCGAGATCACGCCGGGCAAGTACCCCAAGAAGACACTGCTGGTGAACAGCGGCGCCGAGGCTGTCGAGAACGCGATCAAGATCGCGCGCGCCGCGACCGGACGCGCCGCCATCATCTCGTTCGAGAACAGCTTCCATGGGCGCACGAACCTGGCGCTCTCGCTCACTGGCAAGGTGCGTCCCTATCGCGCCAACTTCGGCCCCTTCGCCAACGACATCCACACGATTCCCTATCCCTACTGCTATCAGTGCGCGCATCACGATGACGACTCGTGCTGTCGCGAGTGGGAGACGGCGCTGGAGCGCGCCTTCCTGACCCGCGTCGCGCCGGAGCAGGTGGCGGCGGTGATCGTCGAGCCAGTGCAGGGCGAGGGCGGCTTCGTCGTCCCACCGGCGGATTTCCTGCCAACGCTACGAGAGTTTTGCTCGCGCCATGGCATCCTGCTGATCGCCGACGAGGTGCAGACCGGCTTCGGGCGCACTGGGCGTATGTTCGCCGTCGAGCATTACGGCGTCGAGCCAGACCTGATGCTGATCGCGAAGTCGCTCGCCGGTGGCATGCCGCTGGCGGCGGTCGTGGGCACGGCCGAGATCATGGATGCGCCGCTGCCCGGTGGGCTGGGCGGCACGTACGGCGGCAATCCCGTGGCGTGCGCGGCGGCGCTCGCCGTGATCGAGGTCTTCGAGCGCGAAGGGCTGGTGGAGCGCGGGCAGCGGCTCGGCGCCATGGCGCTTGAACGCATGCGCGAGTGGCAGCGCGAGTTCCCGCTGATCGGCGATGTGCGTGGCCTGGGCGCGATGGTGGCGATGGAGCTGGTGAGCGACCGCGCGACCCGCAAGCCCGCCAGCGCCGAGGCCGCCGCCATCCTCAAGGAGGCGCGCGCGCGTGGGCTGCTGCTCATCAAGGCGGGCCTCTACGACAACGTGATCCGCCTGCTGATGCCGCTCGTGACCACTGACGAGGAGATGGCGCAGGCGCTCGACATCCTGCATGATGCGCTATCAGTGGTGAGCGCCGCCTCGCCCGCCGAGCTGGCCGCCGCACACTAAGGGGCTCGTGACCATGCTCACCGTACTCACCTTTGAGCATGAGCATGGTGAGCACGGTCATTATCGGCAAGACGTTGAGACGCTGTTACGGGCGGTAGTTGCGTGGTGGATGGATTGGACACCATGCTCACCATGTTCACCCTTGAGCATGAGCAAGGTGAGCATGGTGATTACGACAATGGCGTCTGGTGGGGACTGCTCGCATGCAAGACATGACACCACCCATCCCGTTCGCGTGGGCCTGGATCGCCTTTGACCTGGGCGATGCGCGCCCCTGTGACGGCACATACTGCCAATATCCTTATGAGGATCTACCACCCATCCCTAAACTGGACGGGTCGCTAAGCTGGCTAGGCCAGCCAGGCTGGCCGGAGTCGCCTGGAGACACCCCACGCCAGCGAGCGTTGCGTGAACGCGCCAGCACGGAGGCGCAAGTTGCAATCCGCGACCTGGCGACGCAGGCGGAGCGCTTAGGATTGACACTGCCGCCTGCCTTCATTCGCCTGATGGCCGCGCCTGACTTGCTAGACCGCATCCCGGAGTATGCCGGATGCCGGTTCAGTCTCTATGTAGCGCAGCTTGAGCCATGTCCTGGAAGCGAAGACGGATTCGTGGCGCGCTTCATGAACGACCAGCAAGATTGCGTCCTATGGTATCTGTATCTGACGCGGCATGGGGAAGAGGCCATGCTGGCAGTCAGAGACCCATATCCCGATGCGCCCAGTCCGTACCTGGAACGGCTGGTTCGACTGGATGAGGACGGCCCGCTGACTGACGAGCAACGCCGCGCGGTCCTCGCCAACACCTTTGTATGTGCGCCCAGCTTCGAGGCGTTTATCTATCAGTGGTGGCTTGAGGCCACAATCTACATGAAGCTGAACGAGTACGACAGCGCGCCGCTGACCGAGGAAGAGCGCCGCTATCTCGCGCACTCTTTCGCACGCTACTGGCCCAAGTGATTGCGCGCCGCGACAGGCGACCGTGTCTTGCAAATGGAGACCATGCTCACCTTGCTCATGCTCAAGGGATGGACACGGTGAGCATGGTCATGCCCTCCGCCGCCCGCTAGTGCTGCTTTCACCGCAGTAAGCGCCGCCTCCGCGCCGTCCGAAGGGAGACCGTGCTCATCTTGCTCATGTTGCGGGATGAGCACGGTGAGCATGGTCTGATCATTCACATCGCGCCACTACGATCGCGTCTATTGCGTGCAATACCTACGGCATGATACGCTGACGCTCCATATAGGCCACTGTGTACAAATCATGTCCGGTGGCTGCCTGAGTGGAGTAGAGGCGGAGGCGCGTCATGCTCACAGTGCGGCAGTTGCTCGCGCTGGACCTCTTCGCGCAGAGCCGTCTCGTGGCAGGCGAAGGCGGACTCGACCGGCAGATCCACTGGGCGCACGTCGTGGATATTCCGCAGGCGCACGAGTGGGTGCGGCGCGGCGAGCTTCTGCTGACCACCTTCTACGTCTTGCGCGACGACGAGGATGGGCAGGCGGCGCTCTGCACGCAACTCGCCGGGATGGGCCTCGCGGGAATGGTTGTCGCCACCGGCAAGTATGTCGAGCGCGTGCCCGACGCCGTGCTGGCGGTGGCGAACGAAGCGAACTTCCCCATTATTGAGCTGCCCTGGGAGATTGCGTTTGAGGATGTGGTGCGCGCCGTCTCCGAGCACAGCATCAACGACCAGTTCCAGCTCTTCAAGCAGTCGCTGGCGATCCATCGCTCGCTGACGCGCGTCGTCCTCAATGGCGGCTCACTCAAGGATGTCGCGCGCGAGTTATGCTCGCTGCTGGCGCGTCCGGTCGAGATCGATGACCTCTCCTTCGGTGTGCTGGCCGAAGCGTCGCAGGCTGGCGCGGAACTGGATGAGGTGCGCCGCGCGGCGATACGCGACGGGCGCAATCCGCCGCAACTGCTCGCCTGGCTGCGCGCGTCCGGTATCCAGCGGCGCGTCTCCACCACGCTAACGCCGGAGCGGCTGGACGTCACGCCAGAGGGACAGGCGCTGGGCATGACCATGGCGCGCATCCTCGCCCCCATCGTCGTCGCGCGGCGCATCTACGGCTACGTCTGGATCATCGCTGGCGACCGCGAGTTGGAGCCGCTGGACACCCACGCCATCGAGCACGCCGCCACCGTCGCCGCGCTGATCCTCTTCCGCGAGAAGTCCGCCCACGCCGCCGATGAGCGCGCCGAGCGCAACCTGCTCAACCGGCTGCTCGAAGAGGGCGCCGCGCAGGATAGCGGCCTGCGTGAGCAGATGGCGCGCTTCCGGCTACGGCTGGACGTTCCCCATGCGGTGATCGCGCTCGACCCTGGCGACAACGATCTACGTGTCGTCGAGCTAGTGGCGCGCAACGCGGCGCGCTATAAGGGGCTGAACGCTGCTTTGGGCGAGCGCGCGGATCGCTGTGTTGTCATCCTGGAGGCGGCGCGGCAGGAGCAGGTGGAGGCATACTGCCAGCACGTCCTCGCGCAGTCAGGCCCGCTGGATGGTTCGCTGCGCATCGGCGCGAGCGGGCTGGAAAGCGACGCGCGTCTGCTGCATCGAGCCTACGAGCGCGCCGTCGAGGCGTTGGAGGCGTTGCCCGCTCTGGGCGATGAGCGCCGCATGGCCTCCTTCGAGGAGTTGGGGCTGCTGCACTGGCTGCGCGCGCTGCCACAGGACCTGCTCAACGAGAACATCTACATTCAGCGCTTGCAGCGGCTGGCCGAGCATGACCGCACGCACGGCAGCCAGCTCACCCAGACGCTCGAGACCTTCCTGGAAAACGACGGCAACGGCGTGCAGACCGCGCAGCAGCTCTACATCCATCGCCACACGCTCAAGTACCGCCTCCAGCGCATCCATGACATCAGCGACCTCGACCTGGACGACTCGCTCTGTAAGCTCAACCTGCGTGCGGCGCTGCTGCTCTCGCGTATGCGCGCTCGCTAGTTTGAGCTTGTCCACTGTGGCGTATGGAGCATGGACGGCCTGGGCATGCCCGGCGCTTGAGAGCGTAGGGCTAGACCTTCTATACTGATGGCGCTAGGAATCAGGACGCAACGACCATAGAGACCAACGCAAAGGAGCGCGCAGATGGCGGTCAAGACGCAGAAGCAGCACAAGATGCTCGTGGACGGCAAGCTCGTAGGTCCCGTCGCTGGCGCGGAACGTACACTGGTGAATCCGGCGACTGGCAAGCCGGCGGATATCGTGCCAGAGGGCAGCGCGAAAGACGTTGAGTTAGCTGTCGCCGCCGCCAAGGCTGCCTTTGATGACGGCCGCTGGTCGCGCATCGGGCCAAGCGCGCGCGCCGCCGCGCTCTACAAGCTGGCTGACCTGCTGGAAGAACATCTGGATGAGCTGGCCGCGCTGGAGTCGCGCAACGTCGGCAAGCCGATCAAGCTGGCGCACGATAGCGACCTGCCCTTCACCGTCGACAACCTGCGCTTCTTCGCCGGGGCTGCGCGCACGCTGGACGGGCGTGGCTCGACCGAGTATGTGCCGGGCTATTCGAGCATCGTGCGCCGCGAGCCGATCGGCGTCTGCGGCCAGCTCGCGCCGTGGAACTATCCCCTGATGATGGCGATCTGGAAGATCGGCCCTGCGCTCGCCGCCGGCAACACCGTCGTGCTCAAGCCTGCGCCGGAGACACCGCTCACCGCGCTCATGCTGGGTGAGCTGGCGCTGGAGGCTGGCATCCCTGATGGTGTACTCAACATCGTGACCGGCGGGGATGAGGTCGGCGTCGCGCTCGTCGCTCATCCTGACGTGCGCCTGATCTCGCTTACCGGCGCCAGCGAGACGGGCAAGGCGGTGATGCGCGCGGCGGCTGGCACGCTCAAGCGCGTCCACATGGAGCTTGGCGGCAAGGCGCCCTTTATCGTCTTTGAGGACGCCGACATCGAGGCGGCGGCGCAGGGAGCCGTCTGCGGCGGCTTCGTCAACACTGGGCAGGACTGCACGGCGGCGACGCGCATGTACGTCCACGAGTCGCGCTTCAAAGACTTCACGAATCGCTTCCTGGAGTTGGTTGGCCAGATTCGTGTCGGCGATCCCGCCTCGCAGCAGACGGACATGGGGCCGCTGGTCTCCGCAGCGCAAGTCGAGCGCGTCGAGAAGTTGGTCTCCACCGTCAGCCCGAAGGGCAAGTTCCTCACTGGCGGCGAGCGCGCCAAGGTGAAGAACATGGAGGACGGCTATTTCTTCCAGCCGACAGTGATTACCGACGTTCCCGACACGGCGAAGGTCGTCACCGACGAGATCTTTGGCCCAGCGGTCGTCGTGTTGCCGTTCAAGGACGAGGCCGAGGTTATCGCGCGCGCCAACGCCGTACGCTACGGACTGGCCGGCTCGGTCTGGACGACGAACGTGCAGCGCGCGATGCGCATGAGCGCCGCGCTGGAGTTCGGCACCGTCTGGGTGAACGATCACCTGCCGATCACCGCCGAGATGCCTCACGGCGGCTTCAAGGAGAGCGGCTTCGGCAAGGATATGTCGCTCTACGCGCTCGACGACTACAGCCAGATCAAGCACGTGATGATCGAGACCGATGGCGCGCAACGCAAGGGGTGGCACTACACTATCTTCGGCGATCCCGATTAGGCGATGGCTCGTGTACTGGCTTGTCAACTCTGCGCTCCACTTGACTGGTGGGGCGCAGTCGTTTGCGCGCAGTATGGCGACACAAAATGCCTGGCCCAGCGCGCCTTGCTATAATGGGCAGAAAGTGTCCTGGCGTTAGTAGTGTCTCACGCAGCGCCGCGTGAGGAGTGACGTTGATGGATGTTCGTCATCTGCAAGGCGAATCAGCCTCTACGCCTGAGAATGGGGCGCTCGCGACGCTGACCTTGCGCCAGCACCTAATGATGAACGTCCTCTGGTTCGCGCAGAACTTCCAGTCCGCCGCGCTGCTGCCCATCGTCATTCCGGTGCAAATCGCGCTGTGGATCACGCCGGGCCAGATCGGCAGCGCCCCACAAGCCGCCGCGCTCGGTTGGATCTCGACCATCGGCGCGTTCATCGCGCTCTTTGCGCCACCCATCGTCGGCGCGCTCTCCGACCGCACAACCAGCCCGTGGGGACGCCGCCGCCCCTGGATCGCGCTGGGTGTGGGACTGCTGCTGGTCGGAACCTGGCTGCTCGCCATCCCCAATGGCCTGGTCGCACTGCTCATCGGCCTGCTGATCTTCCAGCTCGGCGGCAACACCGCGACGGCAGGCTATCAGGGGCTGATGCCCGACCTCGTGCCACAGGAGCAGCGGGGCGCGTCATCCGGCTATCTCGGCATCATGACAATCCTGGGCAATGCGTGCGGCCTCGCGCTCGCCGCCTATCTGCTGGGCGATGTCGGCGCGACGACTCCGCGTGACACGATCACACACGGCCTGTTTCTCTTCTACGGACTGACTGGCGTCGTTCTCGCCATCGGCGCGGCAATCACGCTGCTGAGCGTGCATGAGCGGCCACTCGCGCCTGGCTCGCTCCCGGAGCCATCAGCTCAGGTGAGGGATCGCCTCGCTGGCTGGCTCACGCCCTGGCGCGTGTCGGGCTTCCGCTGGGTCTTCCTGACGCGCAGCGCGGTGATGATGGGACTGAGCCTGTTTATGACCTTCATCGCCTACTATTTCGCCAACGTTGCACACATCACCAACTTCGTGCAGGCGACGGCCGTGCTGGCGATCCTCGCGCTGGTCGGGGCTGCTGGCAGCGCGCTTACGCTTGGCCTGGCATCAGACCGCATTGGGCGCGTCCCGCTGGTCTGCGGCGCAACGGTCTGCATGGCGACCGCGGCGGCTTCGTTCGTGGTTCTGCCGCAGGGCACGCCGCTCTGGCCGCTGGGACTGCTCTTTGGCATCGGCTATGGAGCCTACACCAGCGTGGACTGGGCGCTCGCGGTCGATGTCTTGCCCTCTCCCGAGGCGGCTGGCCGCGACATGGGAATATGGAGCATCGCCACGTCAGCGCCTGCGATCCTCGCGCCGCTGGTCGGAGGGCTGGTCATCAGCGCTGCGGGGACGCTGGGCGATACGACCACCGGCTATCGGGTCGTGTTTGGACTGGCGGTTGTCTTTCTGCTGGCGGGCGCGTTCTTCATCCTGCGTGTGCGTGATCAGTTCACGCGGGCATCCGGCGCGCATGTCGAGCGCAAACACCCTGGATTTGGCTGGCGGCTGGCGCGCAGCTCTGGTGGTGGGAAAGCGCGTGGCTTCCTGCGCTTCTGGCCGGTCTGGGAGCGCATCTGGCTGACCTTCTTCCCGACGCGGTCGCTCCCCGGCGCGCCGCACGATTTGCTGCATGTGCGCTTCAGGATCTATCGCGGCAAGCCGCTCACCTTG
>DATAOM010000468.1:0-4544 GCA_036265775.1 Ktedonobacterales bacterium
CCGATGATGAATCCGGACGCCGCATAGGCCCCGTTGGATACGATGAGGATGGCCGCCGTCCCCACTCAGGCGACTGCCTTCCGCCGAAGGAGCCACCTGCCGACCCGCCTGCGCGCTGCGGACGGTTGCGCTGGTACGTCGGCGCCATCAACTCGGCAGGAATCTCCTCAAGGAAGCGCGACGGCTCCTGCGTGTTGCTGCTGCCGCCATAGAACGACCGGCGGAACGCGCGCACCAGATACAGCCTGCGCATCGCCCGCGTGATGCCCACGTACGCCAGCCGCCGCTCCTCCTCCAGCTCGTGCTGGTTCTCCAGCGAGCGCGAGTGCGGCAGGATGCCCTCCTCCAGCCCGGCGAGGAAGACCACCGGGAACTCCAGCCCCTTCGCCGCGTGCAGCGTGATGAGCGTCACCGCGTCCTTCTTCTGCTGATCTTCCGCCAGCGTGCCGTTTTCGCCAGTCTGCGCCGTGTCCGCGCCGCTCACCAGCGCCACGTTCTCCAGGAAGAGCGCCAGCGCCGTCTCTGGGTCGATCTCGGAAAAATCCTCGGCGACGCGCCGCAGTTCGAGCACGTTGTTCCAGCGCTCCTCACCCTCCTCTGTGCCGTCACGCAACTCCTGCGCGTAGCCACTGTGCGCCAGCAGATGATCGAGCAGCGCAGGCAGTTGCAGTTCCCGCGCCTTCTGGCGCAGGTCGGCCAGCAGGTTCGAGAAGCCAGTCAGCGCGCGTTTGCTTCCCGTCGCCAGCGTCGGGTGCTCCTCGATGCGCGCGAGCGCCTCGACGGGCTGCATGCCCTCCTGCTGCGTCCAGCGCAAAAACTCGCCAAACGTCTTCTCGCCGATCTTGCGCGTCGGCACGTTGATGATGCGCTGCAGCGAGACGGTGTCCTGCGGGTTGGCGATCAGCCGCAGGTACGCCAGCACGTCCTTGATCTCCTTGCGCTCGTAGAATTTCTTGCTGCCCACGACGACATACGGCGTGCCGGAGCGGATGAACTGCTCCTCCAGCGCGCGCGACTGCGCGTTGGTGCGATACATCACGGCGCAATCGCTCAGTCGCGCCTCGCCGCGCCCCACCAGCCGCCGAACCTCGTTGACGATGTAGGAGCCTTCCTCCTCCTCGTTGTACGCTTCGTGCAGCACGATCTTCTCGCCGCCCGCGCGCTCCGTCCAGAGCTTCTTGTCCTTGCGCCCGCGATTGTGGCTGACCACGCCGTGCGCCGCATCCAGCACAATCTGGGTCGAGCGGTAGTTCTGCTCCAGCAGCACAACGCGCGTGTTGGGGAAGTCCTGCTCGAACTGGAACAGCACCTTTGGGTTCGCTCCGCGCCAGCTATAGATCGAGTTGTGTGTGACGATGCCGTTGGCGATAAAGTTGTGCGTGCGCTCGATGTCGAGGTCATAGACCGGCGCCTCCAGTGGGACGGCCTCGACCTTCTCGACGACATCGTAGCCGCCCGTCGCGTCGAACATCACCATGCCGGGTCGCACCGAGGCCGCTGGCGTGAAGGGCAGCGCCTTGCCCTCGACCACGTCGCCGCTGTTCTTGCCCAGCCGCGCGCTCAGGTTGATGTCCGCATTGACGGCGCGGCTAATTGTCTCGGCGCGTTCAAGAATCGTCGCCATGCTCGCGCTCATCGCGTCATAGGTCCAGCTATTGACGCCAGGCTTGTCCTCGCTCGTGCGGAACCCCATCGCCTCCAGCGTGTCGCGCGCCGCCGGATCGTTGCCCACGAGCGCGATGCGGTGCATCGTCTGTGAGCCGCGCGGATCTGCGCAGAGCGTGACCATCACATGCAGCCGGTTCGAGTTGCGCGAGCGGGGACGGAAGTGTGGCCTGAGCGTGTCGAGTCCGCTCTCCGCGAGCAGTCGCAAGGCATTGGCCTCGGTATCGAACGCCTCGAAGACCCGCCGCAGATAGCGTCCGTCATGCACGAGGCCGTTGACTGAGCCACCTTTTCGCGGCACAAAGGGAAAGGTTGGAATGCGATAGCGCAGCGAGAGCACATACTCGTGGAAGCGCGCCTCGTTCTCGCTGTCGTGCGTCGAGATGACCCACACCGCGTCGGCGTGCTCCTGACGCGCGCGTTGCATGAACCCAATCACCGGCTTGACCTGGCCGCGCGTGTAGACCTGCGACGTGCCCAGGCGATACCCCACGCCGCGTTTGTGCATCAGATAGGTGAAATACAGTTGCGGCGTCATGCCCAGGCGATACCCCGCGAAGTGCATGTGCTCTGGCGTGCTCACCAGCGTGCGCCCCGAACGCGTGGTAATGCGAATTCCCTGCCCCTCGCGCTCGCGTCGCGCCGTATTGACGACACGCGCGGGCCGGAACTCGCCGCTGCCATAGGCAGAGAGCACGCTGTCACCTACTGCCACTTGCTCGATGGGACGCTGTGAGCCGTCGGCCATCGTGATGAGCGTACCCTCGACGAGGCACTGATCGTCGTCGGCCACGGCGCAGACGTTCATGTGGCCCGGCGTCTCCGGTGTCCCCGCGCCCAGCAACCGCACCAGCTCGTACTGCGCGCGGTTCGTGTCCTGGAACTCGTCCACGTGAATGTACTGGTAGCGCCGCTGATACTCCTCCAGCACCGTCGGATTGCGTCGCCAGAGCTGATAGGTCAGCAAGATCAGATCGTCGAAGTCCACGGCGTTGTTCTCGCGCAGCGCCGCGTCGTAGCGCTTGTAGACCCGCGCCGCGATCTCCTCGACGTACTTGTTCGTGCGCTCCTCGAACTCGATGGGACTGTAGAGGTCGTTCTTCGCGCGCGAGATAATGCTGTGGATCATGCGCGGGCTGTACTGCTTCTCGTTCAGGTCCATGTCGCGGATGATGCGCTTCACCAGCCCCTGCTGGTCGTCGTCGTCATAGATGGTGAAGTTGCGGTCCAGCGCGATGCCCGCCTGCCCCGCCTCGCGCCGCAGGATGCGCGCGCAGATCGCGTGATACGTTCCCACCGCTAGATCGCGCGCTGGCGACCCCACCAGCGCCTCCAGCCGCTCCTTCATCTCGCGCGCGGCCTTGTTGGTGAAGGTGACGGCGAGGATGCGCCACGGGCTGATACCCAACTCGGAGAGTAGATAGCCAATACGACTCGTGATAACTTTCGTCTTGCCGCTGCCTGGTCCGGCGAGGACAAGGAGCGGCCCCTCGGTCGTCGTCACCGCCTCACGTTGCGGCGCATTCAGCCCCGCCAGCAGGTCGCGCCCGTCGCGATCAAGGCTTGCGCCGTCGCTTGTGTCAATATCTGTATCCTCACTCGCGCCATCCCAGACATCCGCCATCTTCTCTATCCTCACGGCTCGTTATAGCTCGTAGCGCATATGTTCTTGTGTCTCTCCATTGTATCCCAGCCGCGCGCCCAATCCAACGCCGCCAGGACCAGGCGGCCGGGGAGACATGATGCGCGCTCATATGCGATACACTGTCCATCATTCGCATTCCATCGCGCCATTACACGGGAGGAAGAAGATGCGATTTCGCGCCACCATCCTGACCGCTGGCAAGACAGCCACCGGCATCCCCGTTCCCGACGACATCCTGGCGAGCCTCGGCGCAGGAAAACGCCCAGCCGTCAGCGTCACCATCAACGGCTACACCTACCGCACTACTATAGGGAGCGTAGACGGGCGTCCCATGATCCCGCTCAGCGCCGAGAACCGCGCGGACGCTGGCGTTGCTGGCGGCGATGCGGTCGAGGTGGAAATCGCACTGGATACCGCGCCACGCGAGGTGAGCCTGCCCGCCGACTTCACCGCCGCGCTGGAACGCGACCCGCAGGCAAAACGGACATTCGACGGGCTATCCTATAGCATGCGGAACTACCATGTGCAGCAGATTGAGGGCGCGAAGACGCCGGAGACGCGCCAACGGCGCATCGAGAAGTCCATCGCCACGCTCCACGAGGGCAAGCCGCGCTGAGTGACGTGCCAATAGCCCGTTCGGAAGCGACCGCGCCATTCCCAACGCGCCGAGCGTGTGGTAAGCTATATTCTGGCGCGTGGAGCGGCTGTATGCAGACCTCCATGCGAGCGACATGTCGAGTGACATGCCGGACGAATTGCCAAACGCAGAAAGGAGACCAGGTCGGGCGCGAGGTCCGAGCCTGGGCACGAACCCTAAGCGTGAGTGAAGTGATTATTCGAGAAGGCGACAACTTCGAGACCGCGCTGAAGAAGTTTACTCGCCGGGTGCAGCAGGACGGGCTGCTCTCCGAGGCCAAGCGGCGCCAGCATTACGAGCCGCCCAGCGTGAAGCGCAAACGCAAGGCCGACGCCCGCGAGCGCAAGGCGCGCAAGGCGCGAGCCAAAGCCGCCGCAATGGGCTATTAAGGGCTACTAGTGGGATTACTGGAGGCGATTGACAGACTGTTTCTTTTCGCCTCGTAACCCCTGATTCCCTTCAGCGCCGTCGCCACTCTAAAGGTGAGCCGGCCAGGAATGACAGCTTAGACGAGAGCTGTACGCTTCCTGGCCGGTTTGGTGTGTCTACAATCTCCTCACAAGATGTTGTCCAGGGAGACACAGGGCAAAGGAGACC
>DATAOM010000469.1:0-5908 GCA_036265775.1 Ktedonobacterales bacterium
CGCACTTCGGCGACTCCCCCGATAGGCGAGCGCGGCCCCGGCTGATACCACTCCGGCAGCGCGCGCTCCAGCGCCTCGGCCAGTTCCTCCTCGGAATCATCCTCCAGCCGGCTCTTGCCCTCTGGCTGCGAGGCCAGCAGCAACTCCTCGCGCTCCTGCGCATCTGGCACAGCTTCCTCCACGGTCGCGCGCAGAAAGGCTCGCCTGCTCGCCGGGAGGGGGTCCAGGAAGCCATCGGAGTTGGCACTGAAGAGGAACGCGAGGGCGGCGACGATCGCGATGGCAAGGATGCGCTCGCCCAGGAAAAGGAACAGCAGCCCGGCGAGCAGCGGACCAAAGACTGCAACCAGCGCAGCGCCGACATGCAGATCATTGGAGATGATCTCGAACTCTCCGGACGCCAGACAGACACGGGTCGCCGCCACTCGCAATTTGGCGCGCAATCGTCCGGCGAATGAGACAACAAAGAGCATCAGGAAGATGACAGGAAAAAGCGTGAAGTAGTGCATCGCGACGAAGCCCGCCGCGCAGGCCACACGCACATAGCCAATCGGTCGCAACCACGCCCCTGGGTCACGCGAGTTTTCCAGCGACGTCGCGAGCGGACCAAAGAAAATATAGGGAACCCCGATCAGCGCGAGCGCGAGGCCGATCTGAGTGGGCGACGCGCCGAGATAGGCGAGCCAGATCAGCGCGCCGGTGTAGATGACGACGTCACCCAGCGACGAGGCGACCTCGCCACGCCAGAAATGCCCGGCGTTGCCATCGTGAAAGAGTGCGAAAGGCGCGCGACGATGAGGAGTTCCGCGCTGTGTGATCATGTCCTGGCGGGGCTGATAGCGGCGATAGGGATTCTCCGCGTGGCCAGCGACATTGAGAGACCGTGGCGCCTGCCCGCGATCTCGCATAACCCGCCCTCCCTCGCGAACAACCACCCATCATCCAATTGCGCGCTTTGCGTCCCATGATCCCGCGCAAGTATAGGGCGCGGGTAGTGCGGTGTCAAACCAGATGGCCTGAATCGCCGAACGGGCGATGATACCTTCGTCGGGTTATCTCAGCAGTGCGTGTGATACTATCGCAGCGGCGCGCTGCAGGCGTCTGTAGAATTGTTCGCGGAGGAACGTCGTGGAGCTATCGCTAGAGCTTGCGTCACGGGTGAAGCGCGCTTCGAGCGGCGATCTGGCGGAACTTGCGGCGTTGCGTGTCGAGCAGGGATGGTATGGCAGCGAGGCGCTGCTGCGTGCGATCCACACCTGGGACCATGGCCGCCATTTCATCTTGCGCGCCTCAGCGCTCGGAGACGACGCCGCACTGGACCCCGCAACTATCATCGCGGCGACGAGCGCCATCATGGCAGGTCCGGTCGCGGTGATTGGCAACGTCATCACACGGCCAGGGCTGCGCGGTCGAGGACTGGGTCACGCCGTGATGTCTGCCACGCTCGCCTGGCTGCGCGAGACTGGCGCGCGTTCGGTCCTGCTGGATGCGACCAGCGCGGGGCAGCCGCTGTACCAGAAAGTCGGCTTCGTCGCGCAGGAGCGCTCATGGATTGCTCACGCCCCCCTCGCAAGCCTTGATCTTGACACATTGCGGAAGCGCACTGGAGCAACCCATGTTCAGTTACGCGCCATGGATGATCTGCCGGTGATCGCCGCGCTCGATCAGGCCGCGTTTGGCGGCGACCGGCTGGAGCTGCTGCGCCTGGTCGCCAGCGCGTCGGACTGCTGGCTCTACACCGCCGGTGGAGCCGGTGAGCCAGATGGGTACCTGCTCGTGCGCGCGCTGGAGCCGCCGCGTACGGGTGTGCGCATTGGCCCATGGGTTGCAAAGACGGCGGAGGTTGGCGCTGCGCTGCTGGCGGCGGCTCTCCACCCAGATGCGCCCTGGCTCGCAGAAATCGCCTCGGTCGGCGATCCGCAGGTCTCCGATCCGCCGGTGTCCTTCTCAACCTCGGCGGCGAGCGTCGAGGCGCTCTCACTCTTTCGAGCCATCGGCGGGACGCTGGAACTGGACGATGTTGTGATGCGCCTGGACTTCGACAGCGACATATCCAGTGAGCCTGGGCCGGTGAACACAACCCTGCGGCCTGTCGCCGAGCATCCTGAGTGGCTCTACTCGTGGCTCGCCGCCATGGTCTTCTGATGCTCATGTCGCCACCTGAGACAGCAGGACAAGCGCAGAAATGACAGGGGATTGACAGCCCGCTGACTCGCGCGCATACTCGCGCAAACGGAGAGCGGTGATTGGGGAGGGCTGGCTCATGAATATGACGCCATCATCCTGCGCGACCTGTGGCTGGCGTGGCGTCCCTGCTGGCGCGTTCTGCCCATCCTGCGGCACGCAGTTGCAGGACACTAGCGCGCTCCCAGAGCCACTCCTGCCAACGACACACCACACACCGGCGGGCGGATTGCGTTGCTCGCGCTCGCGGGCGCGCTGCTGATCATCTTCCTGACGCTCTTCGTGGTCGGGATCGCCCTGGGCAACCGTGACGCTTCTGCCGATGCGCCTCCTACCCTCGCTCCGGACGTTCCCTCGGCCACTGCGCTGCTCACCATCGCTCCGCAGACGCCCTCTCCTGCGGCTACGCCGACATCCAAAAGTGGTGGAGGTGGCGGCAAGGGCAGGCCAACCGCCACGCCGCTACCTACTCCGCCACCAACGCCTACGAACACCCCAATCCCGCCAACTCCCACGCCGACTATATCGAGTGGTGGCGGATAAAGATCGGCGTCGCGCAATTCGTATTGTGGCGGTACTCTCTCATGTGGCCTTAGAGACATTTCTCACGTCCTCTCAATAGAAGCGTGTCCATCCTCTGCAACGTATTAGTGGAGATGGGAGCGCTGGAGAGTAGATCGCACTGGAGGGAGCGTCGAGGCCATGGCTGACATCTTGCGGGGGCGCGACCCCAATGCGCCGACACGCCCCGTCGCCGCAGCCGCGCCACGCACCGAGGCCGACGTGCGCGAGTTCCTGCGCATGTTGCCGCGCTACCGGGTCGTGCTCTACAACGACGACCACAACACGATGGATCATGTTGTCTCGTCGCTACTGCGCTGCGTTCCCAGCCTGCTCGCCACCGTCGCCGAGCGCATCATGCTGGAGGCGCACACCACCGGACGAGCGACGGTAATCTCCTGCCTGAAGGAACAGGCCGAGTATTATTGCGAGCGGTTACAAACCTGCGGCCTGACCGCGACGGTCGAGCCAGCCTAAGTGAGATTTTGACGCGCCGCGCTTATGACCGCCCTGCGCCCATCGCCTGCTGATCGCCACGACGCAGTCGCAACGCCTCAGCGCGCGCCACCGCGTCGCCCGGTCCTGCGAACTCCTGCTCCAGCAGCCGCCGCGCGATGGCGACGGTCGCGGCATAGGTCGAGTCCATACCGTAGTAGGAAAGGCCGCCTGCGCCGAGGTTCTTGCCGCGCGTATACGGTGTGTCCGAGGCGTAGTGGATGACGCCCAGATCGAAGGGCAGCCGCGCGAAGTTGATATTCTCGCCGGTGGGATAGCGCGTCATATACAGGCTCTCGTAGACCGCGTCCAGGTACGGCCCGGCCTCCATCTCGACGACGCTGTAGTTGGCGCGGTAATAGAAGTCGAGATACGCGCGGTTCTGCAGGAAGGTGCCTTTGGTCGAGACAGCCTTCTGGTTGTCCAGCACAGCGCCGAAGACGAGATTGCGGCTGACATCGCCTGCGGTGAAGCAGTTGTCGAGCCAGTAGGTGTTCTCGCTGTGCTCGTCCAGCACGACGTTGGACATCATCACGTCGCCGATACTGCCGTTAAGCGTCGCGGCCTTGCCCAGGATGTAGACGCCGCGCACCTGCACGATGTTCTCCATCACCTCGCGCAGCACGCGATAGGCCGCCATACCCAAGGGATAGTCGATATTGATGATGACGCCGCGACTCTCGGCGAGCCGCTCCGCGCCCGGCACACGGATGCGTGTGTCGAGGTCGTCTGGACGCGCTTTAGCCAGGTCGAAGACCTGCACATCAAGCTCCATGCCGTGACGCGAGCCGAGGTAATAGACGCCACGATCCTGCTCTTCGACGGCGCGGCTGCGCGCGAAGCCCTGCCCCGCTGGAATACGCTGGTACTCGCGCGCCACGTAGTAGAGAAAGTTCTGCCAGTTGCCCTGCGAGCGCCCCTCTTTGATCTTGCGCGCCTCCTCGGCCATGAAAGGGTCGGCGCCGCTGAGGGCGAAGCGCGTCAGTTCATCCTCGCGTCGCCGCGTGACGCCGGTGAAGAGATTGGCCAGGCTATGGGTGTTGCTGGAGACAAAGTAGACTGGGCGCTGCGTCAGGCGCTTTTCCTCCAGCAGGTGGTTGACGGGCGCCCACCACTTATCCGTCGCGCGGACGAAGCCGACGTGCGAGCCACCCAGCATGCGCACCGTGAAGTTCTTGCGCTCGCGCCCAATGGCGAGCAGGTTCTGCCAGAGGCCGTCACCCCAGATAACCTCCAGCCGCCGCCAATCCTCCATGCTGACGTGCAGCCGCTCGCGCACGACCTTGGTGATCTCCTGATAGACTGGCGAATTGCGGTCGACGCGGCTCTCCAGCAATTGCAGGGTGGTCGAATCGGCGTTGAGCAACCAGTTGACCTTGTTCCATTCGATCTGCAGCGCGACGAGGGTTGGCACGATGTCGTCGGTGTCGCTAACGCTGGCGATGAAGACGGCGAGCGTGTTCTTGCCATCGTAGAACCACTTGCGCCGCCGCGCAGAGGCGTTGACTGCCTGCCACTGGTCCACCTTGAAGCCATGCTGCGCGAAAACCTCGTCCGACTGGCCGAGCAGGATGCGCGAGCAGCGCAGAATCGCGGTGGGCAGACGCAGGACGGTATAGATGAAGGCGGACATGTCAGGGTCACCGTCGCGCGCGTTGGGATGGAGCACCGAGTCGATGTTGTAGTGCGCCTGCACGAGCGTCTTGAGGCCGACATCGCCGGAGCTACGCAGCATCGTCTGATACGTGCGGATGTACATCTCGACCTCGCGCCGACCTGCCTCGTGCTCCTCCTCAGCGATGGAATCCACGCCGCGATCAGTCCCATTGTTCCCCGCGATATTCATCTCCGCCACACGTTCATCCTCTCCAGCCACTCCTGGCTGCTGTGCGCTATTTCTTGCTGTTATTCTGGGCTATTATAGCCCATGCCGGGCGCGCGGCGCGAATACAAGATGAAGAGAATCAGCGCACAGCGGGAAATTTCAGGAGTGGTTATGAAGAGGTGCGCCAGCGGTTATCGCGTCGCGCCGTCGCTGGCAACGAGCGTTCCACCCCACTTTTCAGGGGCGATGTCGGCGATGGTCTGCGAGAACGTCCAGATGTGGCCGCCGGGATCTTCGACGCCGTACTGCCGTTCCCCATAAGGGAAGTCAGTTGGCGATTGAAGGATACGTGCGCCGTGCGTCTGGGCGCGCTCGTAGTGCGAGTCAACATCGTCGACACGAACCATGATTTCGTGACCACCCATAGGCAAAGTGGCGCCATCTGGTTGGGCGCGGCGCTTGTTCACGATGACCGCGCCATCCCCGATGACAAGCTGGGCACGATGCTCGCCAATACGCAGCCGCTCCTTGAACCCGAAGGCGGCGCAGAGCCAGGCGCTCGCCGCACGCACGTCGTCATACGCCAGCACGGGAATAACGGTCGTGTTGGGCATAGAGCGGTTATCTGATGTCGTCTTCGCTAGCAAGGTCACATTCCTCTCTTACATCGAGGCAACTCACGCTGCTCACGAAATACAGGGTCGTCGAGCCCATCTCTTGCCGACCTCTGCACTATGGCGCGCGTGACACTTCAATGCCAGCCAGGTAGGACAGATGATCTATCTCGCTAAGGCGCAAGCGCAGTCATGTCTGGTCGGCGGCGCGCCACCACTCGACGACACC
>DATAOM010000470.1:0-11542 GCA_036265775.1 Ktedonobacterales bacterium
AGATGAGGAGCAGCCCACCCTTGGCAGATTGGACAAGCAGAAGAACCACCCCTGGAGGACCAAGGCCAAAAGAGTTGCCCCACCTCCATTCTGATGAGCGCTGAACGGCAGATTGCCGCATCAGGGGTCGCATCATGTGGAACCCTTTATTCCGTGACATCCGCGCACGAGCAACAGGAGGACTGAGCATGCCGGACCCTATCGCGACCATTGACCTGCTCCACAGTGGCGTGCCAGACGCCGTGGCGACGCCGTGGGAGAAGACCCGTCGCGTCCTTGAGGTCGCTGAGGTCTTTTGGCTGGCGACGGTACGCGCCGACGGACGCCCGCACGTCACGCCCGTCGCAGCCGCCTGGCTCGATGGAGCCCTCTACTTTGGGACAGGGAGCATCGCCAAGAAGCTCAAGAACCTGCGGGGGAACCCGCACGTGGCGCTGACGACTGGCTGCAACCACCTGGCCACTGGATTCGACGTCGTGGTCGAAGGGGATGCCGCCCCAGTCACCGACACGGCCGTACACGAACGCTTCTATTGGCAGCAGGTCAACCTATGGGGTGAGGGCTGGCCCATCGAGTTGCGCGACGGTATCTTATGGGATAAAGGCACGGAGGAGCCGCTTCTGCTGTTCGCGGTCACACCTACCAAGATCTTCGCCTCCGCCAGGGGCGACCAATGGAGCACAACCCGCTATCAGTTCTGACACTCAGTTCTGATACTGCTCCCACCTTCCCGGCGCGCCCGTGCTCAGATGTGGCGGTTTCACGAGGACTCAGATGAAGCCTTTTCGAACACTTTCTGAGAGCGTGTTTTGCCCTGCGGTGAGACGCCTTGGCGCGCTTGCTCACCACATGCCTGTCTCAGCGCCCGTTCATGCGGCAGTTTTCAGACGTCAAATGAGCATCTGGTAATTTGTGCGTAGTTTTACAACTCATCTCATAAATGTCCCGCGCGGTGCGTCTGCACGATTCGCCTCACATAGTCTGCTGTCCAGAGACGCTCTTTACTTTCACGCTGCGTGCACAATGTCCATAACAGGTCGACGAGCCGGGCCGTGTGAGTGGCGAGATGCAAGGCAGGCAGCGTGACCGTTGAATCCATGGGTGCTGAGACCCTACAGGAGACAGTGGCGGCTCTGCTGAAGCGGAACCTCTATGATGAGCGCTACAAGTCGTGTCGGGAGAACGCGCTGCCTGTGGTGGTATGCATGGTGGTACGCTTCTCTCAGGCGCCGCTACAAGGCGCTGGGAGTGCACGACATGCCATTGTCCACAACGGTGTCCACACCGGCTGAGGCCATTCCCTTTCACCTCATCGGCTACACGTGGGGATCGGGCCAGCTGGAGCTGCTGTGGCGACCTTGGCCGGCGGGGGCTGTCAGCGCACGATCGGCCGCAGGCGCCTCCGTAGATGGCGATGAGACACTGCGCTGGGCCATCGGCCGCGGGGCGACGCTGTCCCTGACTGCCGCCCAGCCAGGAATGCCGGGCGAGCGCCGTTGTATCGGCTACCGCCCTCCCGAAGGTGGGGCGCAGCAGCAGTGCCCGCAGTGGCGCGCACTCCCGCCAGGAGGACGCGCTCAGTGCGAGGAGTGTGAGCGGCGTGAGGGGCGCCTGGAGGTCGTCGCCAGCGATGGGAGCCGGCCGCCGACGGGGCCGCGCGCGAGCTATCTGCGCAGCCCGCACGAGGTCTACCTGGCGGCATTCGCCCGCGACACTCTCAAGGTCGGGGTGTCGGGCGCGGGTAGGACGCAGCTGCGCGTGCTGGAGCAGGGAGCGCCTGCCGCCCTGATCGTGGGACGGGCGCAGGATGGTATGGCGGCGCGGCGGTTGGAGCACCAGCTGGGGCTGCTGGGCGCGCGGGAGCGCGTGCTGGTGCGGACGAAGCTGCGCCTGCTCTATCCGCCGCCCGAGGCGACCCGCTTGCTCGCGGCTCTCAGCGAGGCGCTTGCTACCATGGCAGCACGCCTGCCCCTTGGCTGGCCGCCCGATGTGCAGCGGCTGGATCCCCCACAGTCGTTGGTCAACGTCGCCGCGCTCGGGCTGGATACTCTGACTGGGGAGCCACACGCCGCGGCCGCGCCGCCGGCTGGAGCTATCCGCGGGCGTGTCGTTGCGACAGCGGGAGCGCTACTCATCATGGAGCAGCCGCAAGCGAGTCTCTGGGGAGACGCCGCGCCCCTGGCGGCACAAGCGCACGACCTGCGCAGGTGGCTCGGCTGGCGCGTGGTACGCTCTGCCTAGGACACGAGACACCAGGCTCAGATACTCCTGCGGAGCAGGATCAAGAGAATTATTGCTTCACCCATGAGCTGTTATCTGACCGCTACCGCTGCGCGCCATCCCAGCAAGAATGGCGTGGTAGCAAGCACTCCTCTCTTCATTCTCTCTGCCTGAGAAAGGACGACTTCATATGGCCGCCTCCCTCGCCTCGCATATCCCAGACGCCTGGCGGATGGCGCTCGCCGACGAGTTGACCCAACCCTATTTCGCCCAGTTGGACGCATTCGTGGCCGCCGAGCGCGCGGCGTACACCGTCTTTCCGCCACAGGAGGACGTCTTCAACGCGCTGCGGCTGGTGGCGCCAGCGCAGGTCCGGGTGCTGCTGCTCGGTCAGGATCCGTACCACGACGACGGCCAGGCGCATGGCCTAGCGTTCTCGGTGCGGCCGGGCATCAAGAAACCACCCTCGCTCGCCAACATGTTCGCCGAGCTCAAAAGCGATCTGGGCTGCCACATCCCCAACAACGGCTACCTCGTGCCGTGGGCGGAGCAGGGCGTCCTCCTCTTGAACGCCGTGCTGACCGTGCGTGCGCATCACCCCAACTCGCACAAGAACCATGGCTGGGAGCGCTTCAGCGATGCCATCATCCGCGCCGTCAATCGCCGGCCCGAGCCGGTCGTCTTCGTGTTGTGGGGCGGCTATGCGCAAAAGAAGGCGCCGCTGGTGGACACCAGCCGCCACGTGATCGTTCAGTCTGCCCACCCGTCGCCGCTCTCCGCCCGCAATGGCTTTTTTGGCAGCCAGCCCTTCTCGAAGATCAACGCCGCGCTCCGCTCGACAGGCACACCCGAGATAAACTGGCAACTCCCAGACCTCTAAGCAGATCGGCACACGTTCTGGTCAACGTTCTAGACCAGGCGCGTATCGAGCTCCTGCTGCTATTCGACACCAAAAACCGCTCGCCCGCCAAGACGTTTGCTGTTGTGCCTAGTCTTTCAATCTATTGGGTAGAAGCCATATCATCAATACCAGCGGAGCAGGATGAGGATGCAACCGAGTTGGACAAAGCCAAGGTAGTTCAGCGCGTAGCGCTCATAACGCACAACGAGGCGACGGAAGGCGCCCAGCCAAGCGAAGAGGCGTTCGATCTTCCAGCGGCGTTTGTAGCGCCGTAATGGCCTGCATCTTGGGTCTTGGGCTTCTTCCTGTTCCGACGGTGAGGAGCGATCATCTTCACGGCACGCGCAGATGGAATACGCCAACAATCGCTCCGACGAAGACTTGGCGCAATTTCCCAGCAGCATATCAAGGGATCAGGCCCGCTACCAGTGACGTTACCAGGTCGCGCGGCATGGGCATAACGCGCGCGTCGGCAAAGCGCAGCAGGTATTCAGCCCAGCCGTGGTGGATCGCCTCGGCGCGTTCCACCATCCGGTGGGCTTCATCGAAGCGCCCGACAGCCAGCAACAGGAGCGCGCGCCGCGTCAGGAACTCCGGCTCTTCGGGATACGCCGCGCAGCAAGCGTCGAGATCGTCCAGCGCCGCGCTGAAGTTCCCGGCCACGGTCTTCTCGACAGCTTGGTTTGCGCGCTCATGGGCGCGGGCATAGGACAACAGACGCCCGATCTCGCCGACCGGGTCTGGATGGTCATCGATCCGTAGATCGACGCGCCGATCGGCTGTCGGCGCAGCGGCAAGCTGGCCTGAGACCACGATCAGCGCTGCCGCCTGACGGCCCCGCAGATCACCACCGGCGCGTTCCGCCGCTTGCATCGCCGCCAGTAACCGCTCAGCGAGATCGCCAGATGTATGCTCGAACGCAGCGATCATCGCCGGCCAGACAGTATCGTGCGCCATCATATTGGCTTGCGCCGAACATTGCAGACCCGTCGCATGCCCAGCCGCGGCCACACACGATCTACCGGTATGCGCGGCGATTCGTCCATGGGTATCAAGTATGGCCACCTGGCGGAGGGCCGCGCCAGGATCCTGGCTGAGCAGCGTCTCAAGCGCCGCCTGAGGTGAAAGACCCGCGCGCAACAGGCGCAACCCTTCGGGGCCGTAGGCGGGGTTGACGAAGGATTGTGATGCGATGACGCCGACGCCCGCTTCAATTGAAGGCACAAACCGTCCAGCGGCGAAGGAGCGCGATTGGACGGCGATGCCGAGTTCGCCCGTCTGTGGATCGCGCGCAATCATGGAGTAGGTCATCGATCCTCCTTGAGGGAGCGCGCCGACTACACCCTGCTTCTTAACTTTACGTGGCGTAAAGTTGACACTGCGTAAAGTATAGAATGGGATGGTCAGCATGTCAAGTCACTCGACGGCGTCACGCGCTATTCAGGCACACGCGGACAGGGCGCAGCCGATCAAAGCCCTCACAGCGCACTGGGTGGGCTAGATCGTGGAGATCTATAGGTCCACCAAAGCCTTGCTGATCGCCCATATGACAGATGAGGCGGCGCACATCAGGGGAAATCCCTTGACGCGACGCCGATGGGCGCGATATGGTATAGGCGCTTGTCACATAGCGTCTGTTTATATAGCCAAATTTGATGTATACTCTCGGCGGCGTCAAACAGATAGGGAGTGTCATGCGAGCCAATGAGCGGGAAGGGTCAGGCGACGGCTGGCGCGATTACACGGACCTCAAGCGCATGCTGCGCGCGCTGGGCGATTCCGTACGGCTCAACATCGTGCGCGTGCTCGCCAGCGACGACGAGGTCAAGGTGACCGATCTCGCGGAGCGACTCATGGTCAGCCAGCCGCTCGTCTCCTGGCACCTCACGATCCTGCGCCGCATGGAGTTCGTGCGCACGCGCAGGCAGGGGCGCGAGGTCTATTGCTCGCTCGACGCCGCGCGCTACCAGCAATGTGTGGCTATGCTGGCGGAGGTGATCGGCGAGCCGCCAGGTCAGGAACAGGCCAGGCAGCCCGCGCGTGTCGGGCCAGTCTCGTCAGGACGCAGGCGAAAAGACAGCGAGAGTCGCTGTTGAGTAGTGAGGCTAGTTGTAGAGGTCGCTCGCGCCAGGGGGCGTGGGCAATCGGGGATGCGCGCTGGAAACTTCTCCGGCGCCGGGAAAGCAGGGAGCAAACGTGGGCAACAAGAAGGTGCGCGTCGGCATCATCGGCGTCGGCAACTGCGCGTCGTCGCTCGTCCAGGGCGTCGAGTACTACAAGCATGCCGCCGAGACAGACGCCATCCCAGGGTTGATGCACGTCAACCTGGGCGGCTATCACATCAGCGACATCGAGTTTTCGGCGGCTATCGACATCGATTCCACTAAGGTGGGCAAGGACCTCAGCGAGGCGATCTTCTCCGGGCCGAACAACACCTACAAGTTCGCCACGCCACCGACGGCCGGCGTGAAGGTCGCGCGTGGGATGACGCACGACGGCCTGGGCAAGTACCTCTCGCAGGTCATCAAGAAGGCCCCCGGCTCGACCGCCGATATCGTCAAGCTCCTGCGCGACACCGGCACCGACGTCGTCATCAACTACCTCCCGGTCGGCAGCGAGACCGCGACCAAGTGGTACGTCGAGCAGATTCTGCAGGCGGGCTGCGGCTTCGTCAACTGTATCCCTGTCTTCATCGGGCGTGAGGACTACTGGCGCAAGCGCTTCGAGGAGGCGCGGCTGCCCATCGTCGGCGACGACATCAAGAGCCAGGTCGGCGCGACCATCGTCCACCGCACGCTTGCGCGCCTCTTCCAGGATCGCGGCGTCAAGCTGGAGCGCACGATGCAGCTCAACGTCGGCGGCAACACCGACTTCTATAACATGCTGGAGCGCGAGCGGCTGGAATCTAAGAAGATCTCCAAGACCAACGCCGTCACCAGCCAGCTCAACTTCGACATTGGCGCCGACAATGTCCACATCGGCCCCAGCGACTACGTGGCCTGGCTGAGCGACCGCAAGTGGGCCTACATCCGCCTGGAGGGTCGCACCTTCGGCGACGTGCCGCTGAACGTCGAGCTGAAGCTGGAGGTCTGGGACTCGCCCAACTCGGCGGGCGTCGTCATCGATGCGGTGCGCTGCGCCAAGCTGGCGAAGGACGCGGGCGTTGGCGGCGCGCTGCTCGGCCCTTCGGCGTACTTCATGAAGTCGCCAGCGGTCCAGTACACCGACGAGCAGGCGCGGTTGATGGTTGAGGAGTTCATCGCGGAGTTCGGCCAGACCAGTCAGAGCGCGACCGAAGCGCCCGCCACCGAGTCCGTCAAGACGAACGGCGCGAAGACCAATGGCGTGCGTACCAACGGCGCGAAAACGAAATAAGCGCCCAGACGCGAGCCAGCGACACAACTGCCCCTTCCCGAAGACGGCGGAGGGGGCAGCGTCATATCTGGTGAACCTAACCCCCTAACCCCCTTCCCTGGGAAAGAAGGGGGAACCGCACGGCGACGATGGTTGCTGCGAGTCACCCCTCCCTTTCAGGGGAGGGGCCGGGGGAGAGGTCCGTCTCAACGATGCGATTCTGTGGAGGATTCCCGACGCTCGGCCAGCGACTTCATATATCGCATACGGCTGACGAGCTGCTTGATATCGTCGTCAACGTGGTTATATTCCAGCCCGAAGGAGAGATGTTTGTCCTTCGCGGTCCGTAGCATCCGTTGCGCTTTGAACTCCGCCAGGAGCAGTGACTCGATCACCTCGCCGATCTGCTCCGACAGCGCTTTGTCCATCCTCTCCCTCCATGCGGCCAGCGAGAACATCCTTGGCTCTCGTGCTGGCTAGTATAACGCATGCCGACTTCTGGCGTCATCCCCCCATGGCCTATCTGTATGGGCCAAACCTGCCACACCGGATTTCTCCCACTCTTTCCAGCGCGAGACAGAGAGGAGTATCCTGTCAGGCAGAGTCACGCCAGCAAGCGAAGGGGAGCGCCGCCATGCCAGAGTCGGTTCATGTCGCGCCGCCCGACCGCTTTCCCCCACGCCTGGCGAGCCTGGGCTATCACATAGCGCTTCTCAACGGCGCGGAAGTCATCTTGCCACCGCTCTGCGACGTCCCTGCTGGCCCCTTCCTCATGGGGAGTGATCCAGTAAAGGATAAGGACGCTCAAGACGACGAACAGCCGCAACACACCGTGACGCTCGCCGCCTTCCAGATCGGCGCCTATCCTGTCACCGTCGCCGAGTATGCGTGTTTTGTACGCGCGAACGGTAGAGCGGCGCCAATTGGCGAAGATACTACGCCAGGTCAGATGAGCTGGCAGACGCAACTGACCCACCGGCTAGATCACCCCGTGGTCATGGTCAGTTGGTATGATGCAGTCGCCTATGCGCAGTGGTTGGCTGACCTTACAGATCAGCCCTGGCGGCTACCGAGCGAGGCGGAGTGGGAAAAAGCCGCGCGTGGGATTGATGGGCGCCTTTATCCCTGGGGCGATCAATTCGACGCCAGCCGCGCCAACACCAGCGACGGCAAGCAGGACGCCACGACGCCGGTGGGCAGCTATCCGGGCGGCGCCAGCCCGTATGGCGCGCTGGATATGTGCGGTAACGTCTGGGAGCGGACGAGCAGCGTCTTCAAGCGCTATCCCTACCGCGCCAAAGATGGCAGGGAGCGCGAAGAGTCTCCGAGGGATCGCGCACTCCGCGGCGGCTCATGGGACCTACCCGCCAGACTCGCGCGCGTGGCGTTCCGCAACCTCTATCTGCTGGACGACCTTGGCAATTACCTGGGATTCCGTCTGGCGCGTTCAATCCCTAGCGCATAATTGGAATCGCTTACCAGGAGCGCCAGGGAGCCAGCGCCGCCTTCGCCTGCACCAGCAGGATCGAGTCGCCGGTCGTATCGCGCCACGGACGCGCCACGGACGCGCCACCAGCTCGCTCGTCCCCTGCTTCACCGTCGCCGCGCCCGAGGGATTGCGCCGCGCCGAGAGCAGCTCGCTCGCCATCCAGATACATGCCTGCTGTACGTCATAGGGGACCGCGCCAGCCACGAAACCGCCTGTATACGTCACGATCACCCACTGCCGCCCTGCCCGTGTGAGCGCCGTCGGTATCACCGCGAACGGCGCGGCTCCCGTAAACACCAGCGGCGCCTCGATCAGTCGCCCCTCGCCGGTGATCTGCGCCAGCGAGAGGTCGAGATTTTGGCTCGCCCCTGATGGCAGTTGCACGGCGACCGACGCGACCGACTGCACCGGGAAGTGGCCCGGCCGCATCACCAGCGTCCCATCCACATCCAGCAGCGCGCGCCGCCCCGGCATGCCCCACTTCTCCGTCCGGTTCAGCGCGAAGAGCGAGTGGTCGCCGGTCGTTCCCTGCTGGCAGTAGTTCTCGATCCATGCGCTCGCCCGCAGGACCACCTCGGCCAGCGACCCGCCAGCGCCCGCCTGGCTCGCGGAAACGCCCGGCGCATGGGCGTTCACCGTTCCCGGCGCCGCCAGCGTCAGATGCGTCGCGTCCGCCGCGCCTGTCACCTGAACGACCTCAGACGATGGCCCATCCAGCAGCCAGAGCGGCCCTGCCGCCCATCCCGCCGAGGCTACGACCGGCAACGAGAGCGTCCCCACTGGAACGCTCGACCCGCCGCCAATTGTCGTGTTCAGCCCCAGCAGCGAGGCCGCCTCCTGTCCCGTCGGCGCGCGCAGGTACGCTGGCACATCCAGATATGCGCTGAGTATTGTCATCTCTGTCTCCTTTCGGACCTAACCCCCTGACCCCCTTCCCTAAGAAGGGGGAACCACACGGCTACCAGGGTTGCCGCGTCTCTGGCTCCCCCTCCCTTTCAGGGGAGGGGGCTGGGGGAGAGGTCTGCATCCTGACTTAACCCCTGCCCACACTCACCCCTTGCCTCTATGCGCTATACTCCTCATGAGCCTGGTCGCATCCCATGCCCCTCCATGCTTCTCCAGGAGCGCGTTCAGGTGAAAGGACATGGGCATGTCGCAAGCATCCCTCAATCCCGCGCCATCAGCGCCGCAGCCATCTAGCTGGCGACCTGTGGCCGCCCTGACGCTTGGCGCGCTCGCCCTCATCTCGTTTGCGCTGCTCGTGCTGCCAACGGATCTGATCCTCGTCGATCTTCCCGGCTTCCTCGGGCCGGTCGCTCAGGCGCTCAACCCCCTCGCGCTCGGTCCCGAGATTTTGTTCTCCCCCATCGGATTGCTCGCGGCCATCGCTGCCATCGTCGTCGGACGGAGCGAACCGAGCGCGTCCAGACTGGCGCAGGTGGGACGCATCCTGGGCTGGCTGACAGTCGCCCTCTATCTGCTGAGCCTCGGCCTCATCATCCTCTCGGTCCTGGGCGTCGTGAAGCCCCTCATCTGAGACCGCCGATCGAACCTAACCCCCTAACCCCTTCCCGCGCGGGAAGGGGGAACCGCGCGAGACGTGGTGGTTGAGCAGTACGGGCGCCCTTTGCGTATGGGCGGGACCTGTCTTGCCCGTTTGCCGCGTCTCAGGCTCCCCTCCCCCACGAAAGGCTGGGGGTGGGGTCAGCATATCTTCAGCGTTCTGTGACACAAACTGTGACGCGGCTCACTGCTTCTCGCTCCGGCGGGCGCATATACTTTCTCCACGCGCCTCGTCTGTTCGTGATGTCTGTCCCGCGACACGGCTTGTGTTCGCTTCAGCGTGTCCCCTTTTGGTCCGCTTGTGCGGTAGCCAAGTAGGAAGCGCGGCGACCCTGGGGGCATGGAGCAGGCGCCTTGCCGAACGCGCCGAGAACGCCTGGGGCCGCTCGCGTGTCTTATGTTCCTCATGCATCACCTGATCGCCGCTGGAGAAACGCCCATGCTGACCACCCTGCGCTTTCTACGCGCCCCGCTCGCCACTGGAGTGGCGCTCCTGACCCTGACCGCAGCGCTGACCGCTTGCGCTGGTATCACGACCGGTGGCGGCGGAGGCGGTTCGTCGCCTACCGCGACTGTCGCGCCGACCACCACCACCGGCGCCTCGGCCTGCGCGCACGTATCCGGCTTCTCAGGGGCCACGCCGGTCAACATCGCCAACACCCAGTTCCCCACAGACACCGTCGTCACCGCGCCGACCTCCACCGGCGGGGGCCCGGGCCAGTTCACGGTGAAGGAGTACTACGGCTGCGCGCCAAACACCGACACCAGCCTGACCGTCCAGACCGGCAAAGGCCCGGAGCCTTTCATGCATCTTCAGGAGTTCTATGGCTGGGCGCCGAGCGCGACCTTCCCCAACGACGGCGAGGTCCAGGCCGCCTGCGCCGCCAACTCCTGTCTCGACTTTGGCCAGGAGCACTCGCGCTTCCTCTCCGTCACCAACGCCACTGCGCTGCCCAACAGCCTCGTGACGTTCCGCCTGCGCGTCACGACGGCGCCTGCCGCGCCAAGCTGCGACAGCAACTTCACGAACTCGCCGCTCAAGGGCTATCAGCTCACCGCTGCCTTCAATACGCCGCTGCCACCGCTCACGCTTGGCGTGCCCGACGACGCCTCCGGTGGGGTGCGTGGTGAGGACCTCTGCGGCCCTGGAACCGCCGCCTCGATCACCGCCTTCATGAACAAGGCGTTGCCCGCCGCTGGCTGGACCAAAGGATCGAGCTCGAACTGCGTCTTCAGCGCGCAGTGCTGGACGAAAGGCTCCAACGCCATCTCCTGGCAGGTCACCGACCCCAAGAGCTGGATCGTCGCCTACCGCCAGAACATCTAGGTTACAGAACCTCTCCCCCAACCCCCTCCCCTGAAAGGGAGGGGGAGCAGCGCGCACGTGAAGCTGCAGGAGTCTGGTTCCCCCTTCCCTTGAGGGAAGGGGGCCAGGGGGTTAGGTTCCTAGAAGCTCGGATAGATTCCGCGCAGGACACCCAGCCCGCCGAGGAAGCGCACCTTCTCGCCTGGTTGTCTACGGCTGTCTATTGATGTCCACGAAACCGGCAATCAAGGGCGTAGAGTGAACTTATTTGTCCGTCACCGTTCGCCCACGTCCATGCGCGTTGGGGTCAGCGTAGGGGTCGAACCGATGTGACCCGCTAGACCGTGGGAGGGTTATGGGGTAGCGTCTACGGGATTCGCGCCCCTCCGTTCGTCTCTGTCCACCGTCGTGCTGGCGTTCTCAATCGTGAGTGTCCTCAGGCGCTGCGCGTTGTCGAACGCCACTGTGTACGAGTAGGCCCAATCAGTGAACAAACTCCGCAGCGGTTGCCTTTCACATAACGCAGTTCTGGCTTGGTTTGCCTAACCTTCCAGCTCTTGGTGAGTCGCAGGTGAATATCCCTGCTGTTCCAAGAACGCTGTCACTACCTGTTGGAACTGCAAGGGCGCCTCCATCTGAGGAAATGCCATGGTTCCCTTCACAACCGCTATCTGGGCGCCAGCGATTTCGTCATGGAGAATCATCGCAA
>DATAOM010000471.1:0-3742 GCA_036265775.1 Ktedonobacterales bacterium
TCGCGATCGGGCCAGGGAGCTTGCCTTTGATGAAATCTACGACTGTTGTCACCGCAGTTTTCGCCGCGTCCGCCGGGATGCCGGTCTTCTCCGAGACCATCTGCACAAGTTCGTCCATGCGCATCTCCCTTTCTCAGGCAAACTCAACAGCTTGGCGTGCGATCCAGTGCGCGCCTGCCGTAAGAGTAGCACAATTCTTCTGGGATCGTTGGGCTGTCAAGGGGTATCGGCAAAATGGAGCCAGGCCAGATGGCTTCATGGTTTATGGACTACGCTATGATGGAGGTATGCAGTGTTTTTGATGGATGTGAGTTAGCGCGGGAACGAAAGGCGCCATCATGAACGAGGCGGAGCCAGCGCTGGCGCGTACGGGGCGCAGGAAAATCGTGCGCGCGGTGAGCATATCGCTGCTTGTCGCGCTCCTTTTTTCCTTCACGCTGTACCTCAGCAGCCCAAGCCTACGTGTCTGGCTGAGCAACCTCTTCTCATTCACGGCGCCGTATGGAACGGCTGGCCCGGCGCATCTGGAGCATGGCACGCCCTGGGGAACGGTTACGATTGATGGCAAGCGGGTGGATGCGGCGAACATCGAGATGAACTTTAGCGAGCTACCCCTCTCGTCGGGAGCGCATCATCTGGTCTACACGGCGGCGCTCTTTCCCACACTTGACTGCGTGATCTCGGCGGAGGAGCAGTCCTCGGACACGTGCCCGCTGATCCGCAACCCTGATTCATTCGAGCGCAACGCGATCTTGCGTGGCCCCGGGCGGATCATTGACCTGGGCGCGACGCCTGCGGGGCTGCGCCCGCCTGACCTGGATGCGCTCGTATCGGCGGTTGACCTCCAGGTGATTTCCTTGGCAGACAGCGATTTTGTCGCGGTAGGCGAGCATTACCGCACCAGCGCGGATACCGTCACCATGGCCACCACAGACATGGCCGCCATGTTGAACTACGAACTCAATGACGATTCAAGCCGCCCGCCACCGCCAGGGTGGGATGCCACTTGCGTGGGCGTCTGCTTGAACATGGCACGCGTCGTCAAGGGGTGGGATGGCGCGCCGGCATGGAGAATCGACGCGCATATCGCCGTCCAGTGGGCGTTTCGTGGGGAGGATGGAGTGGCGGAAGTCGCGGCTCCCGCTCCGAAAGCAGTGATCCCTGATGAGGTTATCGGCCTCTACGTCCACTTAGAGGGCGGCCGCTGGCTAGCCAGGTTGCAGGATGCGTCCGGTCGCGCGCCGATTTGTTCCATCGCGCTACGCCAGGTACAGGACGCGGGCGTGCAGTTCGCACCCGGCGTCGACATGCGCGTTATTACGGCGAAGAACCCGGCGCGTGGCTGTGTGATCTCTGGCCTCTCGCCGTCGCCGAACTCTGTGGCGATGCGCTTCCTCTATCGTTTTGGCGTCATCCTCGCGCTGGATGAGGCGACACACGATCATCTGCCAACGCTGTTACGAGCCACGCCAGCCGAGCAGGCCATCGCGGCGGAAATCGAGCGCGGTGGCTAGTGGCGCGGCGATTCTTCGTCGGCCGCAGGCCTAGCCTGCGGGATATGGCCGAGCGAGGTTCGTTTCGACTCAGGTTTGCGGCTGGGCGCACGATCCTGCATGCGCTCGTTGTCGTAGTCGGGGCCGCCGACGACGGTCGGTGGTGTGTGACCTGCGATGGAGGTGTTGCGGTCGCCCACCGCATGGGTTGCCCGCCCCTGGTCGCCGGTGGGGTGGTTGGCGTAGCGCGGTGGGTCATCCTCGAAGCGGTCCTGGCATTCCGTCGCGTCGAAGTAGTATGTCTTGCCCTGATACTGGCTCTGCGCCACGGCGTCGGCTGAATCGAACTGTTGGCCGCAGACGGGATCGATGACCAAGGTCATACGCTGACGCCTCCTTGCGTCTTGATCGAGCAGTTGCGAGCTGGACCTCCGCATGGCAGCGAAGACCCAGCTCTTGTGCGCTACAGTTGAAGATCTAGCCGCGCTCGTTCGCGCCCTCTTGCGGCTCTCGGTCCGCCGAGCCGGGCTGTTCGAGGTCGTTCGCGCCGGGCGCGCGCCGCCGCGCCGCGTCCTGCTGGGCGTCGCTCGTTGAGCGGTCATATGACGAGCCAGACCCGGTCATGCCCTCGCCGCTGACGCTATTGCCAGAGGTTCCCTGCTCGGTGTTCCACTGGCCAGAGGCATCGTCGCCCACGTCAGTCTGGCCAGTGGAACTGCGGTCCAGCGGACGCACGCCCATCGAGCCTTGCCCAGCGAGCGTCTGGTCATCGGGCATTGAGGTTGACGCGGGCTGCACGGCGTAGCGCTGGGGGTCGTTGTCGAACTGCTGCTTGCAGCCGAGCGAGCAGAAGTAGTAGGTGCGGTTCATGAACTGGCTGGTGATGGCCGTCTGCTGGTCGTCGAGCTGCATGCCGCACACCGGGTCGATGACAGTCGCCATGGTTGTCCTACCTCCTTGTCGCGTTTCCTCGCACGCGGGCGCGCGTAGAAACCGATTTCGTGAGCCGTCGCTCACGCACACGCTGCGGGCCAATCCTTGCCCTTGCGCTTCATTCGCCTCTTTGCGCCATTACGACGTCCGATGGCTGAGGCGCTGTCATTATACGCACATTCGCCGCTTCTTCCGCACGGCGCCCCGTGGCTTTGGCAATGAATTGCCGCGACGTGCGAGAATGCGTATACAAGCGATCAACGGGGTCATCTGTCGTCAACCATAAGGAGAGAGTCACGCATGAGCGCCGCCAGCAACCAGTATCAGCCGCGCCCGGAGGATCATTTCACCTTTGGCCTATGGACCGTTGGCAACATCGGACGCGACCCGTTCGGCGAGCCAGTGCGCGAGAAGCGTACCCCTGCAGATCTGGTGCGGCTGCTCGGCGAGGTGGGCGGCGTCTACGGCGTCAATCTGCACGACAACGATCTGATTCCCATCGATGCGACCGCCGCCGAGCGCGACGAGATCCTGCGCGACTTCAAGACGGCGCTCGAGGAGACGGGCATCGTCGTGCCGATGGCGACGACCAACCTCTTCGCCGATCCCGCCTTCAAGGACGGCGCGTTTACCTCGAACGACGCGCGCGTGCGCGCCTATGCGCTGCAGAAGACGATGCGCGCCATTGATCTTGGTGTGGAACTGGGAGCGAAGGTCTACGTCTTCTGGGGCGGGCGCGAGGGTGTGGAGACCGACGCCGCCAAGAATCCGCTGGAGAGCCTGAAGCGCTACCGCGAGGCGATCAATTATCTCGGCGAATATGCGCTCGCGCAGAAGTACGATCTGAAGTTCGCGCTGGAGCCGAAGCCCAACGAGCCACGCGGCGATATGTATCTCTCGACCGTCGGCGCGATGCTCGGCTTCATCCAGACGCTGGACCACCCGGAGATGGTGGGCGTGAATCCCGAGGTGGCGCACGAGCACATGGCGGGCCTCAACTTCCTGCACGCCGTCGCGCAGGCGTGGGACGCGGGCAAGCTCTTCCACATTGACCTCAACGATCAGGCGTTCGGGCGCTACGACCAGGACTTCCGCTTTGGCGCGAGCAACCCCAAGATCGCGTTCTTCCTGGTCAAGTTCCTCGAAGACGTGGGCTATGCGGGGAGCCGTCACTTCGACGCGCACGCCTACCGCACCGAGGATTATGAGGGCGTCAAGGAATTCGCGCGCGGCTGCATGCGCACATATCTCATCCTGCGCGAGAAGGCGCGCCGCTGGAACGCCGACGCCGAGATTCAAGCGATTGTGCAGGACCT
>DATAOM010000472.1:0-4487 GCA_036265775.1 Ktedonobacterales bacterium
GCCGGACGCCCACAGCCGCGCTACGTCTCGACCGTCCGCACACTGGCGGAGTTGCCGAAGGTGCGTCGCGACCTGATCAAACGCACGCACTATCTTGTGCCGAACTCGATAGTCGTCTCGCGCGGCTGCCCCCATGTCTGCGACTTCTGCTACAAAGAGGCCTTCTTCCAGGGTGGGCGCTCCTTCTATACCCAGCGCGTAGATGACGCGCTCGCCGAGATCGAGCGCCTGCCGGGGCGGCATCTTTACTTTCTCGACGACCATCTGCTCGGCGATCCGCGCTTCGCCAGCGCACTCTTCACCGGGATGCGCGGCATGGGACGGCTCTGGCAGGCGGCGGGCACAGTGCAGTCGGTCATCAGGCCAGGGCTATTGGAGCAGGCGGCGGCGTGCGGGTTGCGCAGCCTCTTCGTCGGCTTCGAGACGCTCAATCCCACGAATTTGCGCGAGCAACATAAATATCAGAACCTGAACCGCGACTACGCCGAGGCGATCCGCCGCCTACACGGCCTTGGCGTAATGGTCAACGCCAGCTTCGTCTTCGGCATGGATGAGGACGACAAGAGCGTCTTCGAGCGCACCGTCGAGTGGGCGATCGCGCATGGCATCGAGACCGCGACGTTCCATATCCTGACGCCGTATCCCGGCACAGCGCTCTACGCGCGCATCGCGGGCCAGGGGCGGCTGCTGCATTCCGATTGGGACCTGTACGACACGCGCCACGTCGTCTACCAGCCCGCGCATCTGACACCTGAGGCGCTGGAGGCGGGCTACTGGCGCGCGTACAAGCAGTTCTATCAGTGGGGTTCGATCCTGCGCGGGGCATGGGCGAAGGAGGAGTGGGGCGAGCGGATGCGTCACGTGGCGTACGCGGGGGCCTGGAAGCGGTTGGAGCCGATGTGGGACCTCATCATTCGCGCCAAACGCGCCTCCGCGATGCTGCCGGTGCTGGAGGCGACGCTCGCCGCCTTCGGAACGCGTTCTTCGCGCAAGACGACGCCACAGCAGAGTGATGCAGCATTCGATCGGAAGCTCTTGCCGGTAGGGGGCGCGTGACACTACTATTACGCCCACCGTGACCCACTCTCGGATCGCGGTTCGCTTTGCCGCCCGATTGTCTGCCGTCTCACCTCGTTCGCGCCCTGGCTCAGGCATGCCGTGTTCTGGGTTCTCGCCGCGTGCGACGTCGCCCTTGCGCTGATGAACTCTTCGATCCCCGGCTGCTATACTGGCTCTAGGGAGAGCGCGTCGCCTGCTTCTCCAGTGGCTGAAGGGATCACCAGCATGGATCCACTCGTCTTGCTCTTCATCCTGCTGATCTGTGCGCTTCCCCTCCTCATCGGTTTCCTCATCGGCCGCGCAATGCCGGCGCTGCCCCGAGCCCTTACCCTACTCGGGAGCATCGCGGTGGGTCTCCCTCTGCTTGGGCTCTTGCTGGGCGTCGCCGGGAGGGTGACCCAAGTAAATGCTGGCCTCAGTGTCATCTTTTTGGGGGTCATCCTCACGCTCGTCGGCTTCCTCTGCGCCTGTTTTGGCTGCGGACTAGCCCTGGGCACTGCGCAACGCCTGGGACAGCAGGCATGGTTTGTCGTCCTCCTCTTCAGCGCATTGTTCCCACTCGTGGCTGCCCTGGTGCTCACCCTGACGATCTTTGTCTCCGCTGTGCCGCTCGTTCTCGTGTTTACGCTCATCGGGGCGGGGGCTGTACTCGCATATGGGGCCTTAGGCCAGCGCGCGGCGCAGCCCAACCCCTGAGGCCACAGAAGCTACCCGCTGCATGGCTCAGGGGCTGCAGCCCGACCGATGAGCCTGCGCGAGACAGGTCTCGCCCCTACAGATAGCACGCCCATCGCTCAGGTAGATTCAATACGAGAGGACAGCGGAGCGGACGCGACCATGGCGATGTCAGTCGTTGACCATCTCCAGGCGCGGGACGAGGAGCGGATCGGCGGAGACCGCCTCCTCGACCTCCTGACCTGAGAGCGCCGCCAGCTCCTGCGCCGAGGTGAACTGCTCCTCGTAGAGGCGGGCGTAAAGGCCGCCTTGCCCCAGCAACTCGGCGTGCGTGCCACGCTCGACGATGCGTCCGGCCTCCACCACCAGAATCTGGTCGGCGGCGAGAATCGTCGAGAGACGGTGCGCGATGGCGATAGTCGTGCGGCCCTGCATCACCGTCTCCAGCGCCGTCTGGATCAGCCGCTCTGAGTGGGTGTCGAGCGCGCTGGTCGCCTCGTCCAGGATCAAGATACGCGGGTCTTTGAGGATCACACGCGCGATAGCGATGCGCTGCTTCTCGCCGCCGGAGAGCTTATAGCCCCGCTCGCCGACCACCGTGTCGTAGCCTTCTGGCAACTCGGAGATGCGCTTGTGAATCGCGGCGGCGCGCGCGGCGCGCTCCAGCTCCTCGTCGGTGGCGTCGGGCTTGGCGTAGCGCAGGTTCTCGCGGATCGTCGTGTGGAAGAGATACGTCTCCTGAGTCACCACGCCGATCAGCTCGCCCAGGCTCTCCAGCGTGATGTCGCGCACATCGCGCCCATCGATCTCCACCGCGCCGCTCTCCACATCGTAGAGCCGAGGCACGAGATAGGTCATGGTCGTCTTGCCCGCGCCGCTGGGGCCGACGAGCGCGGTGAGCTTGCCCGCCGGAGCCGTGAAGTTGACGTCGTCCAGCGCGGGGCGCTCGCTGTCGGCGCGGTAGCGGAACGTCACGTCGTCGAACTCGACCTCGCCCTTGACCTGATTGGGCGTAAGTGTCGCGGCGTTGGGCCGGTCCACGATCTCCAGTGGCATGTCGAGGTACTCGAAGATGCGCTCGAAGAGAGCCAGCGCGCCCTGCAACTCGACCTGCACGTTGAGCAGCGCGCCGACCGGGAAGAAGAGCCGCGTCTGCAGCGTCGTGAAGGCGACGAGTGTGCCGACGATCTCCGCGACCTCTGTCGGGCTAGAGCTATGGCCGGGACCGAAGGCGAGATAGCCCGCGAGCAGGTAGACAAGCGCCGGGATGATCGAGAAGAAGGTCCCAATCACCATCATGAACCAGCGACCCACCATCTGCTGGCGGATCTGCAAGCCCACCAGGCGCTGGTTCTCTTTATCGAAGCGTGCGATCTCCTGACGTTGCCGCCCGTAGGTCTTGGTCAGCAGGACGCCACTCACCGAGAGCGTCTCCTGCACCATCGAGGACATCTCCGCCAGCGACTCCTGCGTCTCCTTGCTGACCTCGCGCCGCACCGCGCCGACGCGTGTGGTAAGGAAGACGAAGACGGGCAGCAGACCGAGCGAGAGCAGCGTCAACTGCCAGGAAAGCACGAACATGCCAATCACCGTCGCGAGGACGGTGGTGAGGTTCGAGATCGTCGAGGTCGCGGTATCCGTGACGACCGCCTGCACGCCGCCGACGTCGTTGGCGAGGCGCGACTGAATCTCGCCGGTGCGCGTATCGGTGAAGAACTTGAGCGGCATGCGCTGGAGGTGGGTGTAGAGCCGGTTACGGAAGTCGCGCATCACGTTCTGGCCGATGCGCGAGTTGAGATAGGTCTGCCCGACGCCGATGAGACCGGTGATGATGGGGACGATAATCATCACGGCGACGAAGACAATCAGCAGATCGAAGCGCTGCTGCCCGAAGCCAATGGAGATCGAGTACTTGAGCATCAGCGGATTGATGATGCCCATGACGCCGACGACAATGATGGCGGCGAAGACGATCAGGACCTCGCGCAGATAGGGACGGAACGAGGCGGCCACGCGCCGCACCGTACGGATATCCGTCTTCTTCGGCGGCTCATCCGGTCGGTTCATCATCCGCCGGTAGCCACCGCCACCCATTCCTGGTCCGCCGCCATACATCATCATGCTGTTTCACCTGCATTTTTCCAGATATTCGCCACGCAGGGGCGTCGCCAGCCCAGTGTGATCAGGCCAGCGCGCCCCAACGGCTACTACGTATAGTATAGGTCGCGGTTCGCCGTCGCCGCGCCCCCCCATTCGACTAAGGCTACATGGCTATGCGGCGGGCAATCTCGCGCGTGATGGCTGCCTAGATTTGTTCGATCGGGCCGCTCGTCGGCGTTCCCGACTCTGGCGCGGGGCCTTCGGAGCCAGGCGTCTGCTGCCCTTGCTGCCCCGGCTGGTCCTGGTTGAGGAAGTTCAGCAGGTCAGAGCGGGTGCGCTGGACGATGGCGCGCAACTGCGCCAGGCGCTCAGGGTCGTTGACGGCGGACAACACTGCCATGCGGGTCAGCCGCGCGACATCCTGCCCCTCACGGGCCAGTTCACGCATCTCTGGGCTGGCGCGCCAGCCGCCCCACGGGCCGCCACGCCCGCGCCCATGGCCGTGTTCGTGGCCGTGTTCGTGACGCTCGCGCTCGCGGCGCAGCCCTTCGGCGGGATCGCCCCAGCCCCAGGGGCCGCGTGGTCCGCGTCCAGGTCGCTGCGCCTCCTCGTCGTGGCGCTCCTTGAGCGCCTGCCGTCCGGCGTCGGTGATC
>DATAOM010000473.1:0-7558 GCA_036265775.1 Ktedonobacterales bacterium
TGAACGCATTGCTAAAGCGCGTCAACCCAGCCGCCACACCAAAGTTGAAATCACCGTCTAACACATAAATCACGGGATACACCTGTGTAGATGTCTTGTAGCTGTCCGGAAGAGCGACGGACAGGTGATAGTCCCGACCACGGATAGTAGAGAAGAGCGTTCGCTCCTCCGTGCCGAACAAGGCTGCCCGTGGGTACTGTTCACTCATATACGCCTCCTGAAGTTTGTCATGCCACACTGTTCATTATGCGTTGGCCGCTGTGGTCTCTCTGACCCTATTCCAGCGTGGCGCGGCGCAGCTCGACAATCTGGTCGCGCAGGTTCGCCGCCTTCTCGAACTCCAGCTCTTTGGCCGCGCGCTTCATCTGCGATTCCAAGTCCTTAATCATGCGCGCAATCTCGTCGGGTGGCAACGCGGCCAGCGCCAGGCCCACACCTTCCGCGACCGAGGCTCCATCCTCCTCGACGCGCAGCCGGTCGGCCAGCGTGCGAATGTCGCGCTTGACACTTACCGGCGTGATGCCGCGCTCCTCGTTGTAGGCGCGCTGGATGCTCCGTCTGCGGTTCGTCTCGTCAATCGCGCGGCGCATCGAGTCGGTGACGCGGTCGGCGTACATGATGACCGACCCTTCCGTATGCCGCGCCGCGCGGCCAATCGTCTGGATCAGCGAGCCTTCCGAGCGCAGGAAGCCCTCCTTGTCGGCGTCGAGGATCGCCACCAGCGAGACTTCCGGCAGGTCCAGTCCCTCGCGCAGCAGGTTGATGCCCACTACCACGTCGTAGACGCCCAGCCGCAGGTCGCGCAGGATCTCAACACGCTGGATCGTGTCAATCTCCGAGTGCAGATACTGCACCTTGATGCCAAGCTCCTGCAGGTAGTCCGCCAGGTCCTCGGCCATCTTCTTCGTCAGCGTCGTCACCAGCGCGCGCTGCGCAACATCCGTGCGCTTGCGAATCTCGGCGATCAGGTCGTCTATCTGCCCCTCGGTCGGGCGCACGCTGATCTCCGGGTCCAGCACGCCGGTCGGGCGGATGATCTGCTCGGCGACCGTGCCGCTGTGTTCGTACTCGTATGGCCCCGGCGTGGCGGAGACGAAGATGGCTTGATTCACGTGCCGCTCAAACTCCTGGAAGGTCAGCGGGCGGTTATCCAGCGCGGAGGGCAGGCGGAAGCCGTAGTCCACCAGCACCTGCTTGCGCGCGCGGTCGCCGTTGAACATGCCGCGCACCTGCGGCAACGCGATATGCGATTCGTCCACCACCAGCAAGTGATCGTCTGGCAGATAGTCGAGCAGCGTCCAGGGTGGCTCGCCAGCGGGGCGCTCGGCCAGATGCCGCGAGTAGTTCTCGATACCGGAGCAGATGCCCGTCTCGCGCAACATCTCCAGATCGAAGTTGGTGCGCTGGCGCAGGCGCGCCGCTTCCAGCAACTTGCCCTCGGCGTCAAGCTCCTTGAGCCGCTGTCCCAACTCCTCCTCGATAGTCCCTAGAGCGCGATTGAGCCGGTCCTGTGTCGTCACCCAGTGCTTGGCGGGATAAATGTCGGCGCGCATGCGCGTTCCCAGCACCTCGCCGGTCAGTGGATCGATCTCGACGATGCGCTCGATCTCGTCGCCGAAAAATTCGACGCGAATGGCGAGGTCCTCATACGACGGGAAGATCTCCAGCACGTCGCCGCGTACACGAAACTTGCCGCGCACAAAGTTCTGGTCGTTGCGCTCATACTGGATGTCGGTCAACTGGCGCAGCACACGGTCGCGCTTGCGGCTCTCGCCCACTTTGAGGATTACTACGACCTCGCCGTATTCCTCTGGCGAGCCAAGGCCATAGATGCAGGAGACCGAGGCGACGATCAGCACGTCGCGGCGCTCGAAGAGACTGCGCGTCGCCGAAAGGCGCAGCTTCTCGATTTCCTCATTGGTCTGGCTATCCTTCTCGATGTAGGTGTCTGTGCGCGGGATGTAGGCTTCCGGCTGGTAATAATCATAGTAGCTGACAAAGTACTCGACGGCGTTGTTGGGGAAGAACTCTTTATACTCGGCGTAGAGCTGCGCCGCGAGTGTCTTGTTCGGCGCCAGCACAAGCGTTGGCTTCTGGACTCGCGCCACCACCTGCGCGATGGTAAACGTCTTGCCGCTGCCCGTCACGCCGAGCAGGGTCTGGTTCTTCTCGCCGCGCTCGATGCCTTCGACGAGCTGCTCGATCGCCGCAGGTTGATCACCCGTCGGCTCGAATGGCGCCACCACCTCGAAGTCTGGCATACGCTGGACCTGCGCTTCCCCTGGCCGCGATGGACACAAAGATGGATATGATATCTCTAGATAAGAACAACCCGCGCAGCGGCATAGGCGTTGCACGGGTCTGCCCCATAGTATACCACCTCTAGCACGCCCTCGCGCAGTTCGCGCCTATGATAGCGCGCCGTTCTATCTCCGTACGCTTGACATAAAGACCAATATTCCCATATCATGAGAGATGATCATGCGCGCCGCGTCACGCTGCGCGTAACACGTCATATCCACCGCTCTCAACTCGTGACATAGATCCCTGCCCACCATGGAGGCGCCACGTGAATCCATTCGAGATTGTGCTCCTCATCTTCGGCATCGGCGTCCTGCCCGGCCTGGCCTTCGGCTACTTCTTTGGCCGCCAGCGTACACAAACGCAGCATGCCGAGAAGATGTTGGAGGTGACGGAAAACGCCGAATCCCGGCTTCTCACCCTGCAAGAAGAGCAGCGCAAGGCGTTGCTCGACGCCAAAGATGAGAGCGCCAAAATACGCGCGCAGCTTGAGACTGAGGCGCGTGAGCGCAAGCAAGACCTGAAACAACAGCAGCAACGCCTGACACAGAAGGAAGAAGAGTACGAGCGCAAGCTCGACCAGATCGAGAAGCGCGACCGTCAGATCAGCCAGCGTGTCGGTGAGCTGGATCAGCAGAAGGCAGCGCTTGAAGAGCTACGCGCGCAGCGATTGACTGAGCTTCAGCGCGTCGGCCAGTTGACGATTGAGGAAGCGCGAGTGGAGGTCATCCGCGCCGCCGAGGAGATTGCTCAGCGCGACGCCGCCCGCGCCGCACGTGAGATCGAGGCGCGCGCTCGTGACGAGGCCGAAGTGAAGGCCCGCGAGATCGTCACGCTGGCGATCCAGCGCTGTGCCTCCGATCAGGTCTCGGAAGTCACACTCTCGGTTGTGCCGCTGCCCAACGACGAGATGAAGGGACGCATCATCGGGCGCGAGGGGCGCAACATCCGCGCTTTGGAAAGCGCGACAGGCGTTGATCTGATTATCGACGACACGCCGGAGGCCGTCATCCTCTCCAGCTTCGATCCCGTTCGCCGCGAGATCGCGCGCAACGCGCTCACCAAGCTCATCCTGGACGGACGCATCCATCCGGCGCGCATCGAAGAAATGGTGGCGAAGGCTCGTGGCGAGATCGAGCGCGTCGTCGAGGAGGAGGGGCAGCGCGCCTGCATCGAGGCCAATATCAGCAACTTCCCGCCAGAGCTTGTGCGAATGGTGGGACGTCTCCACTTCCGCAGCAGCTATGGCCAGAACGTGCTCAACCACTCCATCGAAGTCTCGGTGCTCGCGGCGGCGATGGCGGCGGAGTTGGGCGCGGATGTCAACGTCTGCAAGGTGGCGGGGCTGCTCCATGATCTTGGCAAGGCGATTGACCAGGAGGTCGAGGGGCCACATCACCTCATCAGCGGCGAGATCGCACGTCGCTTCAACCGCTCACCCAAGATCATCCATGCCATCGTCGCCCACCACGCCACCGACTCCGAGCCACAGTCGCTCGAAGCCGCGATTGTCCAGGCGGCAGACGCTATCTCGGCGGCCCGTCCGGGCGCCCGACGCGAGACGATTGACCTCTACATCAAGCGGCTCGAATCGCTGGAGAGCATCGCCAACTCCTTCCACGGTGTCGAGCGCTCCTTCGCCATCCAGGCTGGACGCGAGGTGCGCATCATCGTCAAGCCAGAGGAGTTGGACGAGATCGGCGCCTCGCAGCTTGCGCGTGATGTAGCGCGCAAGATCGAGGAGAGCATGGACTATCCCGGTCAGATCAAGGTCTCGGTCGTTCGCGAGACGCGCTCGGTGGAGTACGCCAAGTGAGCGCAGGAAACACGAGACCCGCTCACATCGACCTGCACACCCACTCGACCGCCTCAGATGGCCTCTTCTCGCCAACCGAACTCGTCCGGCGCGCGTCCGAGGCAAAGCTGACCCTGATCGGCCTCACCGACCACGACACGACCAACGGCGTCGCAGAGGCGCAGGCGGCGGGCGCTTCGTTGGGCGTCACGGTAATTCCTGGCGTCGAGATCAACACTACCATTACGCATAGCCAGAGCGAGGCGCATGTCCTTGGCTACTATCTCGATCTAGACCAGCCCGCGTTCCAGGCGACGCTTGCTTTTCTGCGCGACGCGCGCGAGAAACGCGGCGAGCGCATGGTCCAGCAGTTGCGCGATGAGGGCATCAGCGTCGAGTGGTCGCGCGTGCGTGAACTGGCGAAAGGAACAGTGGGACGCCCACACGTCGCGCGCGCCTTGATCGAGGCGGGCTATGCGACCGACGTGAGCGACGCCTTCGCGCGCTACCTCACGCGCGGCAAAGCGGGCTACGTCCCGCGCTTCAAGCTGGCGCCGGAGCAGGCGATTCAACTTATTCGTAGCGCGCAGGGCGTTCCTGCTCTCGCCCACCCAGCGGGCATCACAGGGCTTGCCGAGACGGTCCTTCCCGCTCTAGTTCAGGCTGGTCTGCTCGGTCTGGAGTGCTACTACGGGGAGTACGACGACGAAACAGTTGCGCGGTTGCTGACGCTCGCGAATCAGCATGATCTGATTCCGACGGGCGGCTCTGACTACCACGGCCCAAACATCCATCCAACGCCGCTGGGTGGTCGCTGGGTTCCACCAGAAGCGGTTGAGTATTTGCGTCAGACGTCCGAGAGGCTATGCGCCGAGCCACCAACTATCTTTACCTTGCCCGAAGTCTCTTACTGAACGACCTACGCGCCAATTTCCGCATCTGAGCGCGCGCCAAAGCGGGCGAACGCGCGACTGGCCGCGATCTGTAGCCGGTGAAGATAGTCGTTCGGCGCTCCGGGGGACGCGAAGACATTCAGCCGCATTGCAGGCCGCGTTGTGGAAGAAATGCTGGCGCTATCCTGCCCATTCGCGCCAATGGATGGCGGTAATGCGCGCTCGGCGGAAGAGACAATTGGCTCGACGATCACCTCATGCTCGGCGAACCCGGCCTCGAACGCGAGCCGCGCCTCCAGACGCAGCCGTTCTTCGCGTGAGGAGAGCAGTGTCATCAGCGCATTTTGCTCAGACCCAAGAGCGGCGTCCCAGGTGCGCCGGTACTCCATATCGCCGACGACACCGGCGATTAGCGTGGCGACGCCAACTTCCGGCAGCGCGCCCAGATGCGCCTGCGCCTCGTCGTCGGTGTAATCGAGAAAATTCGGCGCCAAATCACCGCTCGCCGCAGCCAGATCAATCGCCTTGCGCAGCATCGCGTGCAGCGCCAGATTGCGCTGTCCACTGTGCAGGTAGTCGTAGACGATGCGACGATCATGTTGCCAGGCGCGTGCATCGTCCGCTACCGAGGCCGCCAGCTTCACTACTAGTGTCGTCTCATCGCCAGATGGGTTGATAGGGCTTAGAGTCAGACCACGCGCCAGCGTCACAGGATCGTATCCCGGCGAGCCAAGCCCCGACGCCGCGAGAAAACGCGCAATGTTGTCTATGTTATCGTAGTCAAGCAGCCCATTGAGCAGCGCGCCGCGCCCATCGTCGCCCTGCCCTTGTACCAGCGCGGCGACCTCATCCCAGTCAAGCCAGTCCAGATAGCGCTGAATCCATGGCGCCAGCGAGTCGCGTACCTCGAACACCAGCCGCGACGATCGCTGCTCGTGATCGATGCCAAGTCGCTCTACCATCAGCGGCTCTGTCAGATGTGAGAAGGGGCCATGCCCCAGGTCGTGTGCCAGCGCCGCCGCCTGTAACGCCCGGTCACGTGGTCGCGCCAACCGTGTCAGATGATAGACGCCGACGGCATGATCGAGCCGTGAGGGGAAGGGACGGCCAAATAGCAGTGGCCCCGGCACGTCCGAGAGCGAGACCCCAGCGAGCCGCTGAAACGGCGCGGTCTCCAGGAGCGCCGCCGCCCATCCGGCGATGCGTACGGAGCCATACATCGTGTCTGGCAAGGTAACTGGCTGGAGCCATCCGGTCGCGCGCGACTTTCGCTCGGTTGGCGTAGCTTCAGATGAAGACTGATGCGCAGGCGCGTCATAGCGTTCACTCATGATGGACCCGCGCATGAATCGCTTGTGGAAGAGAAGCAACGTGTCATGCCAGGATTGTAGCAGACGGTAGCAGACGCCGTGATCGGTCTTTCGGCTCTTCCTCGCGTTTGACGCTGGCGATCAGGCGCTGGTGACGCTGAAATTGGCGAAGACCACGTCCTGCCCAGCAGAGGCGGTGAGGCCAATAGTACCGCTGCTGCTGAAAGTATCGTCGTCCGCCTGCCCTACCAGCATGCCATTGACGAAAAAGTTCATGTGGGCGTCCTTGAGATACACGGTAAGGAGGTTGTGGGCCCCCTTGTTCTGGTGAACTTGCGACGTCGCCGTCCAGTCAATGATGTGGGTGAGCCGGTTGTTCACCAGTTTGTATGCGGTCCAGTGGCCATCTGAGGAAACGAGGAAGCCATATTCGCTGTGGTTGGTGTCGCTCCTGAACACGACGCCATAGCCGAAGTCGAGCGGGCCGGAGAGCAACATCGCATCCACGACGATAACAGCGTCCTTTACCTGTACCGGACCATAACAGGCGTTGGCGGTATTCTGCGCGCCAGCCGTGTAGTCGTCGTGGTAGCCATCGCTGAGGAACTTGCAACGTGTGTCAGTGGCCCAGCCGCTCGCTGGCAGCGCGAGCGAGTTCAGGTAGATAGCGCCAGAGACGGGCGTAGCCGTCGCTGTAGCTGTGGCCGTCGCTGCAACTGTAGCCGTGGGCGTGCGCGATACCGTCCCGATGGGCGGGAACTGGAACGCGCCACGTGTGGTCACCAACGCGATGAGGAGCACGGCCAGCGCCACCAGGAGGCCGCCGAATACCCAGCCGCGTCCTCTCGTCCTGGACGCAGCCCTACGCGCGGTCGAATCCACGCGTTCAATCGCGGTGATGAGACGGCGCGCGTCGGTAGTGAAATCCGGGTCGAAGCGGATGTTGACCGCCTGCAAGCGTGTCAGGGGAGCAAGCGATGGGGGCAACACCTGCGCAGGCGGCATCGTGGCTCCCTCCACCAGCACCGGAATCACCGGGATGCCACTGGCCAGCCCGGTCTCTATCTCCTGCCGCACGAAATCGCCGGGGTTCTGGAGCCGTGGCCGCCCAGTCTCATCGCGGATATCCAGCCAGCGCGGCCCGATGACGATCACTTGCGCCGTGGCCTGCCGCAATATGCGCTGGATGTGTGAGGGAAAATCAGTCCCAACCGGGATAGAATCGACATCTTTGAAGACCGAACCTGTGCCGAACGACT
>DATAOM010000474.1:0-7026 GCA_036265775.1 Ktedonobacterales bacterium
CTGCTGCGCTTCAACACGACGAACCCGCCCGGCGCCGAGGGTCCGTGCATCGAGTACATCCGCTTCGTCCTTGCCGCCGCTGGCATCGAGTCAACTATCCTCGCGCTCGACCCCGACCGCCCGAACCTGATCGCGCGCATCTCTGGCGCGGGCGCTGCGCCGCCACTGTTGCTCTACGGGCATGTGGATGTCGTGACGACCGAGGGGCAGGACTGGTCGCATGCGCCGTTCGCAGGCGAGATCGCGGATGGCCATGTCTGGGGGCGTGGCGCGCTGGATATGAAGGGCGGCGTCGCCATGCTGCTCTCAGCCTTCCTGCGCGTGAAGGTCGAGGAGGCGCGGCTGCCGGGCGACGTGATCTTCCTGGCGCTCAGCGACGAGGAGGAGAGCGGAACGTATGGTGCGCGATTCGTGACTGAGGAGCATCGCGAGCTTTTCGACGGCGTGCGCTACGCGCTGGGCGAGTTCGGTGGGTTTTCCATCGCGCTGGGAACACGGCGCTTCTATCCGATCATGGTGGCGGAGAAGCAGGGCTGCCACGTGCGCGCGACGGTGCGCGGCCCCGGCGGACATGGCTCGCTACCAATGCGCGGCGGGACAATGGCGCGATTAGCGCGGCTGCTGCACACGCTCGACCGCAACCGCTTGCCGGTCCACATCACGCCGGTGACGCGCGCGATGATTGAAGCGGTGGCGAAGACGCTGCCGACACCGAATGGTCCGCTGCTGCGCCAGTTGCTCGCCCCACGCCTGACAGATCGCATCCTCGATGCGCTGGGTGAGCGTGGCAAGCTCTTCGATCCGCTGCTGCACAACACGGTCAACGCGACGATTGTACGCGGCGGAGAAAAAGGCAACGTGATTCCCAGCGAGGTCACGGTGGATATGGATGGGCGTATCCTGCCGGGCTACACGCAGGACGAGCTGCTACGGGAGCTGCGCGCGCTGGTGGGGTCGGACGTAGAGCTGGAGGCGGTGGAGTACGACATTAGCGCGCCCACTGCGCCGGATATGGCGCTCTTCGAGACGCTGGGTGGCGTCCTGCGCGAGGCCGACCCGGAAGGCATCCCGATTCCCTATATGATGTCCGGTGTCACCGATGGGCGCTTCTTCGCGCGGCTGGGTATCCAGACGTATGGCTTCACGCCGATGCGCCTGCCGCCGGACTTCGCATTCACATCGCTGATCCACGCCGCCGACGAGCGCGTGCCGGTCGAGGCGGTCAGCTTCGGCGCCGACGGGGTGTACCAGGCGCTGCTGCGCTTCGGCGCAAAGTGAGCCGAGGGTGTTGCCATGACTACCGATGAAGCTCTTGTTTTCCTGTACCGAGAGTATGTAGAGCAGTCAGGATTCATGGCGCGCTTACGAGATGAAGGAACGCTCGACCGCGCGGCAATTGACGATACGCTGGCAGCGATAGAGGCGCTGCGAATGGCCTGGGGTGACGCCACATGTCTGCCGCTTGAGCATGTCTGGCTGCTCCGCTATACAGATGAAACGCTTACACCCTTTTGCGCCCTGCATCCAGAGCAAAGGTTCGAGATCTTTGACACTCAGTACGAAATCTTGGAACGGGTCGAAGAAGCGATCACGAGTGCAGGGTGGCCCAAACTCGATGAGAAGATAGAGGCTGCACTTGAAGATGTTGACTATTGGGACAAGTGGCGAGTCGAGGCTGCCGTGCCAGATAGGCTGCTCGCGATAGATGAAGCATTGCTAGCCTTGCGACACCATATCAGCAGGGGATATAGCCTTGTCGTCGCCTTACGCTCGCAAGCAGCGGCTTTCGATAAACAAGCGATGGAGACTACGGGCGATCTCTTGCGCAAATCCCTCGATACGATGTGTCCTATCTGGCGCCAAGATGGCTGCGTACCGCGAGATACTGCATATGGACTGGCGAGTCTACGCTCATGGCTGTTGAACGCCGATGGATTCTACATGCAGCATCCGCCTGTTCATGAGCGGTTGCTGGCGCTTACTGACGATCTGACCGCACGAGTGCGCCGACGCCTCGAACCATCTAGACATGATCTTTGACGCGAACGGAAGTTCTAGCATATACTGCAAGGGCGCGATAAACCGTTGGCCAAACACGGCGCGAATCCTGAAGAATCCTGAAAGGATGGACGATGCGGTCACTATCTGCCGAGGCGTTTGGGCGGGCAAAGGACTACTTGATGACCGATGGACGCCCGCTGGAGCAGGCGCGGTTCAAGTATCTGTTCGAGAGCGGGTCGCTGGAGGAAGTCGCCGCCGCGCTCGCCGCCTATCAGAATCCTGATGGCGGCTACGGGCATGCGCTGGAGCCGGATGCGTTCACGCCAACCTCTGGCGCGCTGGCGACGAGTATCGGCCTGCGCGTCTTGCGCGAGACCGGCGCGACCGCCGATCACGAGCAGGTCAGGGGAGCGGTGGGCTACCTGCTCGCTACACTCGATCCCGAAGAGAAGGTCTGGCGCATCATCCCCGCCGACGCTAACGACTATCCGCACGCGCCGTGGTGGACCGACGAGAATGGCAGTCTGCGCGAGGGATTCGGCGCGTATGAAGTGAATCCGCGCGCCGAACTGGTCGGGCTGCTGCACACCTATGCGACGCTCGTCCCCGCCGATTGGCTCGACGACCTGACCGAGCGTACCACCGCCGCCATCGAGGCAGGCGCCCAGGAGGAGCATGCGCTGATCTGCGCGGTGCGGCTGGCGGAGACGAAGGAACTGCCGGCGCGCTACCGTGATCGCCTGGCTCCGCGTGTGCGCGAGCTGGTGAAGCAGACAACAGCGCTCGATCCCGCCGCATGGGGCCAATACGGCCCGCAGCCACTCTGGTATGTCTCCGCTCCTGACTCGCTCTGCGCCGCCGATCTCGCCGACGCGACGCAGACGAACCTTGACTTCCTCATCGATCAGCAGGCTGAGGATGGGAGTTGGAAGCCCACCTTCAACTGGGGCGAGATGTATCCCGACGAAGCAGCGAAGTCTGAGCGCGACTCGACGAGTGTGCTGACCTATAGCGCGCTGGCGCAGTTGCGCGCCTTTGGACGCATCGAGGGTGTAAGCGCATAAGGAGCCGATCACCATGGCTATCTCTGCACAACCGTCTGTATCTACTCAACAGGATTCCCTGCGCGACTTCCAGCGCATTCCTGGCATTGGACCGAGCATGGCGGACGACCTGTGGCGGCTGGGCTACCGCTCCATCGCGGAGTTGCGCGACGAGGAGCCTGAGACGATGTATGAGCGTCTGTGCGAGTTGAGCGGCGGACATGTGGATCGCTGCGTGCTCTACGTCTTCCGCTGCGCCGTCTACTTCGCATCTACCGAAGCGCATGACCCTGAGCTGCTGAAGTGGTGGAACTGGTCGGATCAGCGCATGGCTGGGCGCGATCAGATTAAACCATAAAGAGCAGGCGTATCTTCTCGCTGACGCGGTGGCGCTTACTCGTTGGTCTGGTAGCGGCGCCGTCGAGATCAGACTGCTGCTGCAGAAGTGAGACGCCACGCATCAGCAGGCTGCGACCGAACAAGCGGTACCTTCACAGCCCCTCGGCAGACGTGTCACAATATGGCGGTGAGACGTTCGTTGTGTGCGATGCGGCTGGGAGGGCGGCATGGAAATACTCATTCTTGGCTGTGGCGTTTCGGGGCTGACTACTGCGCTGACCCTGCTCGATGCTGGACACACGCCGCGTATCTGGGCGCGCGACCTGCCGCCGAATACGACCTCCAACGTCGCCGCCGCCGTTTGGTATCCCTATCGCGCATTTCCAGAGGAAAAAGTCACCGCGTGGGGCGCCGCAGCCTACGAGCGCTTCGTCGAACTGGCAAAGACACCCGAAACCGGCGTGGTCATGCGCGAGACGTTTGATCTGCGGGGCGAGGAAGCGCCGGACCCGTGGTGGATCGCCGCCGTCCCCGATGTGCGCCGCGCCACACCTGATGAAGTCCCACCCGGCTATGGTGATGCGCTTGTCCTCAACGCGCCGGTCATTGATACGTCGATCTACCTGAACTACTTGCTGACGCAGTTTCGCGCGCGCGGCGGGCAGATCGAGCAGCGCGCCGTCGTCTCGCTCGACGAGGCGCTGGCGGAGTGTCCTGTGGTAGTCAACTGCACAGGGCTGGGCGCGCGCGAGGTCGCCGGTGACACCGACATTCACGCCTCGCGCGGCCAGGTGATCCGCATCAAAGCGAACGGGTTCGACCGCGCGCTGCTGGATAACTACGGCCCCAACCATGTCGCTTATATCGTGCCGCGCGTCTCTGATATCGTCCTGGGCGGCACCGACGTGGAGGGTGACGAGCGACTGGCGGTGGACGAGACGCTGAATCCCGGCATCCTCACGCGCTGCGCCACAATGGTCGAATACTATAATCCCACGTTTGCCGCCAGCCTGCGCGCGCTATTGGGTGAGCCGTCTGACAGCGTAGCGCCCGCCGAGATCGTCAGTATCGCCTGCGGGTTGCGTCCCGTGCGCTCGACAGTGCGGCTGGAGCGCGAGGAGATGGGGTCAGGGCGCGCCGTGATCCACAACTACGGACATGGAGGCGCAGGTGTGACGCTCTCGTGGGGCTGCGCTGCCGAGGTCGCCACGCTGCTAGGCTGAGACATTATCGCTCAATTCGCCGTTAGCCCGACCAGAGGCTGAAGACAGCGACAGCCCCAGCGGCGGACAGCGCCGCCAGCGTGACGACCCCCATGACGTTCGAGAGCCAGCCGTTGCTATGCTCACCCATGACCCTGCGATTGTTCGCCACCAGCAAGATCAGCGCCAGCAGTGGGACCGCGACTAGCCCGTTGAGCAGCGCGGCGTAGACCAGCGCCTGGATTGGATTGACGCCGAACAGATTGAGCGCCATGCCCACGAGCGTCGAGAGGGCGATCACGCCGTAGAACCCACGCGCCTGAAACAGTGGACGCGCCAGCCCCTCGCGCCAGCCGAACGCCTCGGCCACACCATACGCCGAGGCTCCCGCCAGCACGGGAACCGCCAGCAGCCCGGTCCCGATCACGCCGACGGCGAAGATGATCTGGGCGATCTTGCCCGCGTTGGGAAACGTCTGCACCAGTGGCTCCAGCGCGCGCGCCGCCTCGCTCGCCGAGGTGATGTTGGTGATGCCGTTGGCGTGCAAGGTGGCGCTCGTCGTCGTGACGATGAACCAGAAGGTGATCGCCGCCGCGCCCATGCCGAGGGCGGTATCAAGTCGCAGCCGGCGTAATTGCCCCTTTAGTGAGCGCTCCTGTCGCATGGCGTCTTTGCCATTGTGATGGCGATGCAACTTCTCCTTCTCCTCGACCTCCTCCGAGGCCTGCCAGAAGAAGAGGTACGGGCTGATGGTTGTGCCGATCACCGCGACGACAAGCGCGAAATAGGCTGGTGTGAACTGTATCTGCGGCACGATGGTCGCGAGCAGCAGCGCGCTCCAGTCTGGCTGGACGATGATCGCGGTGATGAGGTACGCAGCCAGCGAGAGCGTCAGCAGCTTCAGGATGCGCGCATAGTGACGGTAGGGGATGAAGATCTCGAGCAGCAGGATGCCAACGGCGAAGATCACGAGGATCGGGATGAACGGAATCCCTGGCGCGAGCATCTGCACACTCGCCGCCATCGCGCCAAGGTCTGCGCCGACGTTGATGGTGTTGGCGATGAAGAGCAACCCAACCGCGATGAAGAGCAACGGACGGCTGTAGGAATCGCGCAGCACCCCGGCGATGCCCTTGTTCGTTACCAGCCCGATGCGCCCGCACATCTCCTGTACGCCGATGGCGAGTGGTAGCAAATAGAGCGCGAGCCAGAGCAGCCCGGTCCCAAACGCCGCGCCCGCTTGTGAGTACGTTCCGATGCCCGAAGGATCGTCGTCCGCCGCGCCGGTAATGAGGCCGGGTCCGAGCACGCGCAACGCGCGCGAGAGGCGTCGCAGGGGACGTGGCCGCCCACGATGCGGCGAGGGGATGATGCGCCGTCGGGTCTGCCCGGTTACGGCAGCGTCAGGCGCGCCCGGCTCAGGGACAGCGGTGGGCGTCTCTGACATCGCGGCGCGCCTCCTTTTTCAGTTCGATCGTTCAACGCTAGCGCCGGCCCAATACGCGGCGGAAGATGCGGTCGAGCGGCACGGTGTCGGCTATGCCGAGGAAGCGCGCCGACGCATAGAACGCGCCTACCCCTGCCAGCGCCGCCGCACTCAGCCGGATTCCCAGATTGATGGTTGTCGTCAGCGAGGCTTCGGTGGTCGAGACAGGCAGGACCAGCCCAAGAGCGAGGTAGATCGCCAGCGCCGCCAGCGCCGCTACGACGCTCGCTCCCAGGGTGCTCAGGAAGAAGCCGCCGTAGGCGCGCAAGTCGAGTCCGCCGACACGTGGCCGCAGCAGCAGCAGGAGCACCAGCGCCTCGCCGGTGGACCCCAGCGCAGTCGCCAGCGCCAGCCCGTTGGCGCCCATCGGTTCGAGCAGCAGCACACTTAGGCCGATGACGAACATGAACTGAAGGATGCTGACCTCGACGGCGGTACGCGTGTCGTGCAGCGCATAGAAGCTGCGTACGAGGATCTCGACCAGTGAGAGGCCGAGCAGGCCGATTGAGAAGAAGATCAGCGGCTGCCAGATGAGTGAGAGCTTGCTCAGGTCTACCTCGCCGTGACCGAGCAGAAACTGGGTCAGCGGTTGCGCCAGCACGATCAGCCCAAGCGCCGAGGGCAGCGCCAGATAGGTCACTCCACGAAGGGTGCGCATGATCGTATCGCGCAGGCGTTGCCATTCACCCGCCGCGACAAACGCCGCCATCGTCGGGAAGGACGCCTGCGATACCGCCATGCCGAAGACACCGATGGGCAGCATGACGAGTGTGAACGCGGTGACGTAGCCATAGACAACGCCCTTGTCGTTGAGGAGCCCAAGCAGGCTGCGATTGACGATCACCGAAAGGTAGAGCATCGCCGCGTTGAGCAGGCGCGGGACCATCAGACGGAACATCTGGCGCACGCCAGGATGAAAGGCGTCGAAGGTGGGACGATACCGCATCTTCTCGCG
>DATAOM010000475.1:0-3692 GCA_036265775.1 Ktedonobacterales bacterium
ACTGCCGAACAAGGCGGCGTATGGCGTGCGCGATCCGCTGGGCGTCATCGCCTGCGTCACGCCGTGGAACTTCCCCACCGCGATTCCAAGCTGGAAGAGCATGGCCGCGCTCATCGCCGGCAACACCGTCGTCCTCAAGCCGGCGACCGACACGCCCCACTCGGCGCTCAAGCTAGTCGAGGCGTTCGCCGACGCCGGGCTGCCGCCGGGTGTGCTCAATCTCGTGATGGGCAGCGGCTCGGACGTGGGCATGCCGCTGGTCCGGCATCCCGACGTGGTGGGCATCTCGTTCACCGGCTCGAACGAGGTCGGGCGCGAGGTGAACGTCGAGGCGGCGCGCGCCTTCAAACGGGTGACGCTGGAGCTTGGCGGCAAGAACGCGATCATTGTGATGGACGACGCCGACCTCGATCTGGCTGTCGAGGGCATCCTGTGGAGCGCGTTCGGCACGACGGGCCAGCGCTGCACTGCGTGCAGCCGGCTGATCGTCCAGAAGGGTGCGCGGCGCGAGCTGGAGGAGCGGCTGGTCGAGCGCGCGACGGCGCTGCGGCTGGGACATGGGCTGGACGAGCAGACGCAGGTTGGCCCGCTGATCAACCAGGGCCAGCGCGAGCGTGTGCATAGCTACATGCAGGTGGCGCGCGACGAGGGGGCGCGTATCCTCACCGGCGGCGAGATGGCCACCGAGGGCGATCTGGCGCAGGGCGCATTCTACCATCCGACGCTGCTCACCGACGTGACGCCACAAATGCGTGTGGCGCAGGAGGAGATCTTCGGCCCGGTGCTCTCGATCATCGAGATCGAGACGCTGGAGGAGGCGATCGCAGTGAACAACGACACGCGCTACGGCCTCTCCTCCGCGATCTTCACGCGCGACATCAACGCGGCGCAGGTGGCGATGCGCGATCTGACGACGGGCATCGTCTACATCAATGCGGGGACCATCGGCGCGGAGATACAGTTGCCCTTCGGCGGGACACGCGGCACCGGCAACGGCCACCGCGAGGCAGGCCTCGGCGCGCTGGAGTTCTTCACCGAGTGGAAGGCGATCTACGTCGATTACAGCGGTAGGCTCCAGCGCGCCCAGATCGACGCCTAGTTCGCATTAGGGGCGTGGCGTCTGCTCAGTCGCGTTTGTGGTCGCCACGCCACGAAGCTGGAGAACGACGCCGACGATGGTCGCGCCGAGCAGGAGCAGGGCGCTCGGCAGGAAGTACAGGCCCGCGCCACCTAGCGACGAGAGGGTCATTGCCAGAACAATCACCGTGCAGGTCACCAGGAACATGAGCGACGCCGTGCGCGCTGATGGCTCTTGGGCGCGCTGCTGTCCGCGCGCGGCGAGCCAGCCACCCGCGAAGAGCGCCAGCACGATGGCGATCACGAGCAGGAGTCTCCCAATCGAAGAGGGCGAGGCCGGCTCGCAGGGATTGTTGAACGCGCTCACGCCGTAGCACGCCTCGTTCTCCACCAGCACCTGCGCGATGAAGAAGAGGCCCACCAGCGCGGTAAGCAGCAGCGCGGCAGAGGCGAGCCCGATCTGGAATCGTTGCAGCCGCGTGGGTTGGGTCATAGCGGAAATCCTTATATCATAGTCAAGCACTCGCCTGCGTCATCACTGGTCAAGCTCATTAGGAGTATAGCTGGTCGCGGGACATGGCGCATACACAAACGCCCGGATGTCGCATGATTGCGGTTTCCGGGCGTCTGGCAAGCGAGTGATAAGTTGCCCCCAGGGGTTCCCCTTCCCTCGGAGGGAAGGGGGTCAGGGGGTTAGGTCACTTCGTGGCGGGCTGGCGGGACTTACGTGGGCGCGCGGCGCCGTTGGCTGTCGCCTTCGTGGTATGGCCGTTGCTGTGCCCGTTGCTCGCAACCTTGTGACCATTATGGCCGTTGAGTTGCGCCTTGACGGGACCGTAGACCGGTGTGAGCCAGTCCATGTACTCCGGGCGCATGCCGCGCACAACCTCGGCGTAAACGCGCTGAATCTCGCTCGCCACCGGACCAATCTTGCCGGTCCCCACCGGGCGATGGTCGACCTCGACGACGGGGGCGATCTGCGCGCCGGTGCCGGTGAGGAAGATCTCGTCGGCGGTGTAGAGTTCCGTGCGATCGACGACACGCTCGCGGGTGATGCGGTCCAGCTCGCGCCGGGCGACCTGGATGACGCTGTCGCGCGTGATGCCCACCAGAATGTTCTCGGTTGGTGGTGGCGTCACCAGTTCATTGTTCACCATCAGGAAGATGTTCTCGGCGCTACCCTCAGAGACATGCCCCTCGCTCGTGAGCATGATCGCCTCGTCGTAGCCGTTAGTGAGCGCCTCGGTCTTGGCAAAGGCGCTGTTCACGTACGCCCCAGAGATCTTGGCGCGCGCAGGGATGGCGTTGTCGTCCACCCGCCGCCACGAGGAGACGCCGCAGCGCAAGCCAGCCGTCGAGACGTAATCGCCCATCGGGACGGTGTAGATCACGAAGTTGTCAATCAAATCGTTGAGCTTGACGCCGATGATCTCGTCGGCCTTGAACGCGAAGGGGCGGATATAGCAGTTCTCGTGGAAGCCGTTGCGGCGGATCAACTCGCTGGTGATCTCGATCAGCTTATCGACGCTGTAGGGCAGTGTCATGCTCAGGATGCGGCAGGAACGGTGCAGCCGCTCATAGTGCTCGCGGGCGCGGAAGACATAGACCTCGTCAGCGGTGGGATTGTAGTAGCCGCGGATACCCTCAAAACAGCCAGTCCCGTAGGAGATCGCGTGGGTCATCACCCCGACACGGGCCTGATCGGCCGGGATGATCTCGCCATTGAGAAACACGACCATATCCGATCGCTCTGACAGGGGGACGTTCGTCGGCACGCTCATTCGCCTCCTCGTATGACGCCGTGGGCGACGTCATGGTGTGGCGCCTTTGCCACAACGTGAAAGAGAGAACTTTGTTGGCGCCTACAGCGGCAGCCAAGCAACCGGCGCGCAGCCGAAAACAGCCGGACCCTGCGCTTCCCTCACAATACGCCTTTTGCGCAGATGAAGTCAAGCAATTTGCGCGCGCATTACGGCGTCTGATAGCCGTTTATGACATGCTGGAGACAAAAGGAATTGGCTGTTGGTTCCGTGCGATATAGAGTGGGTGGCGTGGGGAATTGGAGCGGGTCACGCCCAGGCAGCGTGGCGCCAGCGCAGTATGCGTCTTTAGCAGAGCCAGCACAGCCTGATCGCGCTGTCGGTAGGCGCCATGAGCGCCCCACGCCAGGATAATGCAGGTCGCGCGTCTAACAGCGGCGATAATGTGCCGATCGTTGGCGCTGCCGACTGGATCGGCGACCTGGTAGAGGTCACGTGGGTAGGGGGTGCGCAGCGCGAACAGATTCACCATCTCCAGCCCACCAAAGCGCCAACTGGCGCTGAATGCTGTGCAGCGGCGCAGGGTCGGGTCATCTATTCGCTCGTCGGCCGTGCTGGGATTGAGCAGAATCCAAAGCGCGCGTGGAAGGGACGCATCCCAGGTTCGCCAGAGCAGGTAGCGATATGCGCCTTCGATGATGGCGCCGTTATCTTGCGCTGGAATGGGCGCGAGTTGCGTTTTGACTGGCGGTTCCAACTCAGCGAACTCCTCAGCAATCGCTCGCCCCGCATCAGTCCCCCATCAGTAGATATGCTTGCCTGCCGCCGAGAGGGCGAACTGGGTGGCAAGAATAG
>DATAOM010000476.1:0-4028 GCA_036265775.1 Ktedonobacterales bacterium
GACTCCATGGAGACATCATCTTCTTCTACCCCTGGAGTCTTACGTCAGGCGCCCTGCGTGGTTTTGTATGTAGCGCCACCCTACCAGAGCGTGATCTAGCTGGCAACAGCAGAACCATGGTGATAACGCTGAGGCGGCTTGCGGGCGAATCAGGGAAATGAAGGCGCTGAGAATCGGCATTGCCGGAAGCCGAAGGGCCACGCGGATAAGATATAATGCGACCATTGCGCGGCGGCGTAGCGCTCCATGAAGCTCCCAGAAATGGTCGAAAGGAACACCTCTCTCATGGGATTCAACATGAAGGCCCTCCAGCAGATGCAGAACAAGCTCCTCAAGATGCAGGAGGAGCTGCAGAACACCGTCTTCGAGGGCACGGCGGGTGGCGGCGCCGTCACGGTCAGCTTGACGGGCAAGTTTGAAGTGACCGGCGTCAAGCTCACGCCCGAGGTCGTAGACCCCGAGGATGTCTCGATGCTGGAGGACCTCATCCTCGCGGCATCTCAGGACGCTTTCAACAAGGCGACCGAGGCGCAGCAGAAGATGATGGGCTCGATCACCGGCGGGATGGGCCTGCCACCAGGCATGGGCTTCTAGCCAACTAGATGTAGTCGCTCATAGGGCGCAGATGGACGAGACATGCAAACGACTGCGGCGTCGGTGACGGCGCTGATTGACGAGCTGGCGAAGTTGCCGGGTGTGGGGCCAAAGACCGCCCAGCGCCTGACCTTCTTCATCCTGCGCAGCCCGGCGGATCAGGCGCGCCGCCTGGCCGAGGCGATTGTGCGGGTGAAGGAGAACATTATCCAGTGCTCCACCTGCTTCAACCTGACTGAGACCGATCCCTGCCCAATCTGCGCTAATCCGCAGCGCGAGCGCGGCGTGATCTGTGTCGTCGAGGAGCCGCTGGACGTGCTGGCGCTGGAGAAGACCGGTGTCTTCAAGGGGCTGTACCACGTGCTGCACGGCGCGCTCTCGCCGATCGAGGGCATTGGTCCCAAGGATCTGCGCATCGATGAATTGGTGGCGCGGGTGAAGTCCAGTGGCGGCGAGGATGGCCCTGTGCGCGAGGTGATCCTGGCGACGAATCCCAATTATGAGGGCGACTACACCGCCGCCTACATCGCGCCGCTGCTGGAGCGCGCCGATCTGCGCGTGACGCGTCTGGCGCGTGGCCTGCCGATCGGCGGCGACCTAGAGTACGCCGACGAGGGCACGCTCAGCCGCGCGCTGGAGGGCCGCCGCGAGATGTAGCCGAGTTGTATGTAGCCAGAGACGCGGCGCGAAAGGAGGCTGCTCGATGGAGACGGCAGAGATCGTGCAGGGCCTGCGCGAGCAACGCCTGACGACGCTGGCGCTGGCCGATCAGATCGGCGATGACCGCTGGTGGGAGCCGCTGCTGCCCGGCAAGGCGACGCTGCATGACATGCTCGCGCATCTGCTCGGCTGGGACGAGTGGGCAACCGCCGTTTTCGAGATCAGCGCCTACCGTGAACTGCCCGACGTGCTGGTCGAGGCGGCGCGCGACGTGGATGGCTACAACGCGCGGACACAGGCGCGCTATCGCCCGCTCACTCGCGACGATCTGCTTGGTGGGCTGCAATCCGCCACGCCGCGCGTGATCACCTCGGCGATGGGACGCGGCGAATCTGGTTGGGAGACGCGGCGCATCGCGCAATTGTCGTACGAAGATGTCGGTGGTAAGCGGCAGGAGGACGGAAGCATCCGCCCGCCAAGCGTGCGCGGTATTCTCCACTTGCTGCTGAACCACGAGCGTGAGCACGACGAGGAGATCAGCGCAATCTTTGGCGTGACGGCGAATCTGGAGCGCTACCGGGGCGGAGACGAGACGCCGCAGCCAGAGTCCTGACGCGGGGTGACACAAGGTACCAGTGTGGTGGCGGACGATTGGGCCATCGCGTTCCAATTTCAGCATAGGCGTGCAGAATACAGTGATTGACGCCACCGCGACCCTCGCGTACAATTAGATCATTCGTTCCAAACACAACTGTTCCTGATCAGGCGGAGTGGCGCCGTCAGTGGAGACAAACAGGACGCAACAGGACGCAAGAGGAGTAGAGCATGCCGGCAAGTCGTGACAACAGCGCCCTCGCCGCGATGAACGGGGCGACCGCCTCCGAGCGTGAAAAATCGCTCGACCTGACCATGTCGCAGATCGAGCGCCGCTTCGGCAAGGGCGCGATCATGCGCCTGGGCGAGCATCGCGCCCATGATAAAGTCGAGTGCATCCCCACCGGATCTATCGCGCTGGATCTGGCGCTGGGCATCGGCGGCGTGCCGCGCGGGCGCGTCACCGAGATCTACGGGCCGGAAAGCTCCGGCAAGACGACGCTCTGTCTGCATGTCATCGCCAACGTGCAGAAGCGCGGCGGTGTCGCCGCTTTTGTGGACGCCGAGCACGCGCTCGATCCCGACTACGCCGAGCGGCTGGGCGTCAACATCAATGACCTGCTGATCTCGCAGCCGGATACCGGCGAGCAGGCGCTGGAGATCGTCGAGATGCTGGTGCGCAGCGGCGCGGTGGATGTCGTCGTCGTGGACTCGGTGGCGGCGCTGGTGCCACGCGCTGAGATCGAGGGCGAGATGGGCGACGCGCACGTAGGTTTGCAAGCGCGGCTGATGAGCCAGGCGCTGCGCAAGTTGACCGGCGCGATCAACAACTCCAAGACCTCGGTGATTTTCACCAACCAACTGCGCGAGAAGGTCGGCATCATGTTCGGCAACCCCGAGACGACCTCAGGTGGACGCGCGCTCAAGTTCTACTCCTCGGTCCGGCTCGACATCCGCCGTATTGACTCAATCAAGGTCGGCACGGAGGTGATGGGCAGCCGCGCCAAGGTCAAGGTGGTCAAGAACAAAGTCGCGCCGCCATTCCGCATCGCCGAGTTCGACATCATGTTCAACGAGGGCATCTCGCGCGAGGGTGGCCTGCTCGACATCGGCCTGGAGACCGGTACGGTCAAGAAGGCCGGCGCCTTCTTCTCGTATGGTGAGACGCGGCTGGGCCAGGGGCGCGAGAACGCCAAGGAGTTCCTGCGCCAGCATCCAGAGATAGGCGACTCCATCGAGGCGCAGATTCGCTCCGCCGTCGCGCCGGTCACGGTGACGCCCGGCGTCGAGGACGACGAGCCGCTGGACGACGACGAGGAGTAGCTCAGCGATTCACCGTCGCCAATACCCTGAAGCATGTCCCTGGACCGCGATGGTTCAGGGACGTCTTCATGAGCGCGCTATTTCCACTGGATTGACACTGCATAGGATAATGCGACTGGCAGGCGAGTGGACGCCATTCAACGGAGAATAGCGACGGCGAGAGACGATGACGCGACGACAGCCGTGCCTGATAATGCTTCTTATAGTATTAGTATCCGTCTTGCTTGTGGGCTGCGGCTCGACGACAACAGGATACGCCGCCACGCCGACCGCGACGCTTGCGCCTTCGCCAACGCCCAGTCCGGCTCCACTCACGACCGTTACGCCAGAGCAGTTTCGCGCGGCCTGCTCTATTAGTCAGCCAGGAGCTCATATCTACCAGATCGGTGATCTCTATGTCTCGGTGGATCTGACGAATGTCGACTATCCAGCCGCCAAGCTGCCTGATGGCGTCCCGCTGGCGCCCTACAAGCTGGCTCCTGGCACGGACCAGTTTCGCGGGTTGCCGCCAACGCCGAAGGTCAATCCGAACCTGAATGATAATGGCTTCTTCGTCTCCATCTGTAACGCCGCGAAGAGCGCTAGCCATCGCATCGAGGGCGTGGATGTACGCATTGATCGCTTTATCCCCTTCACCGGCGATCTGAATAGCTGGCAGTTTTGCGCGGGGTGGTATGCGAATGGCCATGCGGATGGTGGTGGCTGCGGCGGTGGCTATCAGGCTGGAGAGCTGCTCCACGCCACATTCGGCGCGAACGCTGGCGCCGGGGCGACTACGCCCGCCAGTTTTGTCAAGGCGGGGACCGATCTGGATGAGACGCCGCTGTCTCCAATACCACTCACCCGCAAGCCGGGTC
>DATAOM010000477.1:0-3556 GCA_036265775.1 Ktedonobacterales bacterium
CGTGTTCTGGAGGAAGGCGACGTCCGGCGTACGGAATTTGCGCGCGTGCAGGCTTCCCACTGCCAGGACGCCACGCGCCCCGCCATCCTGTGTCAGCGGGATGATCGCCAACGCGTGCAGCGCGCCACGGCGGGCCAGCGAGCGGGTTGACGCGTACATCTCGACGGCGCTGGTGTCCTCGAAGTAGCGTGGGCGCAGCGTGCGCAAGACGTGTTTGACTTCATAATCCTTTCGCTCGACGTTGGCGATCAACTCCGGCAAATACCAGTCGGGGAAGCCGACCGAGGCGACGACTTCCAGGTCCAAGAGTGATCGCGCGTGCAGTTTGAGGCCAAGCACGGCGAAGACGGTGAGATCTGGCAGGGCGTGCGCGATGCGCTCGTACGCCTTGAGGCAGAGCGCGCGCCGGCCATCGGGAGCGCCCAGCGTCGCCGTCAACTCTGGCAGCAACTCCGAGAGGGTTGTGACAGGCTCGCGCGCGATGCGCACGGCAAAGGCGTCGAGGGTGGCGCGGCTGAAGCGAAAATGGCCACCCTGCGTTGTCAGGTCAGGGGTGATGACGCCGTTCTTCACCGCCTGATGCAATGTGGAGCGGTGAATACCCAGAAATCGAGCGGCTTCATTCGCGCCAACCAGCCTGTCTGTCTGCGCGTCCGGCGCTGGAGCGCCCGTCGGATCGAAAGTGGCTCCAGTGACATCATGCGCGAGGTGTTGGGCCAGGTGTTGAGCCATGCCAGCAGGTCTTTCCAGGACCGCTCGTGCGGTCAGATGCCGTTCAGAAGCGTACTCGTAACGCCGCCTCTGGCGGGCGGCTTTGCCCGTATCCATGGGGAATCCTTCCCGTGTGTCTGGTGATGCGCGCATGACGGATTGCCAATCAGTTGACGCATCCTTCCTTGAGAACTTAGTCTAACATACCGATCTCTCGACAAATCAGACGTTTTTAGGCTACCACCATTTTCAGCAGTCTGGTAGAGTACAACGAAGGGGTGATGGTCTCCCTTCCCTTCTTTTGTTCCACACTACGCGGGCTGGAAGGCTCCGCCCCGCAGGTACGCGCCTTTTCCAGGCGGTACAGATCTGGCGACGCGACAATCGTGTGCGCATCGCCACGTTCCGAGAAAGGAATCCGCAGATGGCCACGACACGCGCCGACACGAAGCCCTCCCAGCAGGCGAACGCTGCGCCCACGCGCCGCAAGCCCGGTCCCAAGCCGGGGACGGAAGCCGCCAAGCGTGGTGGCAACGCCGCTAAGCAGAAATACGGTCGCGAGTTCTACTCGAAGATCGGCGCTATCGGCGGCTCGACTGTCCGTGAGCGGCATGGCTCCGAGTTCTACACCGAGATCGGGCGCCGCGGCGGCGAGACGACCAAACGCACGCTCGGCTCTGAGCACTACAGCCGCATCGGCCGCATTGGCGGCAAGCGCGCGCACGGGCCGCATCGCAGCAAGGCCGACAAGGCCGAGAAGTAGTTCAGCGCTTCCTGGCGGGATTCTCGGCCTGACAGCACCCTAACACCGTCATGCCGGCTCAGCCGCCAGTAGCGTGAGCCAGCGGCGCCGTTGCTCTTCGGTGAGAGACGGCGCCGTTCTGACTCTCTCGGCGAACGAGCCGTCCTGATCATGCGCCTGTTCGCGGTCGTCATCTGCGTGTAACGCCAGCGCCACCTCAGCCATCGGCGCGCGCAACGCTTTGGCGACCTCGACCAGCAGCGCTGGTGGACAGTCAGAACCTGGCGCGCGGAGAACCTCTGCAGACAGATCTAGACGCGTGGCAAGCGTCTCCAACGTCACACCGTAACGATCAGCCAGCGCCTCAAGCCCCTCTCCGGCGCCGTCCGTCGCTCCAGCGCCATAGGCCGCGCTCCGCTCGGCGACACGCCCCAGGCGGGGCTGCTCGGCAGGAAAGATCTCGTCCAGAGCGGCCTGAACACCTGGAGAGAAACCCGCCTCCGAGACGCCGTCTGCCGGGGAGAGCGCGCTCGCATCCCAAAGCGCATCGCGCTCAGCAGCGAGGTCTGGCGCATTAGCCTGTTGGTCCGCCTGCGTGTTTGACGCGCCGCGCTTCTTCTTCCTCGAAGCGTCGCTGGCGCCGACCAGCTTGTCCGCCATCTCGCCTTTTCCCTCTTCCCCATACGCTTCCAGCGCTGGCACAGGTCTCCATGGTAACATGCTGGCGCGCCGACCGGCAAGGCGGCGTAGTGGCGGCGGAGGCGCAAATCTGCGCGGCTGGAATGGTCCCGCCGTGGTACAGTGTGAGTCATTAGACGTGTTGTCTGCGCAGGAGAGAAATCGTGTCTACCAAGACGACTCGCGATACCACGACCACCGACCCCATTGCGTTCACGACGAGCGACGAGCGCATCGCCGAATTGCTGGATACCCTCCATGAGATCGCCGACCTGGGCGCCCTGGGCGCGCTGGCGGGATGGGATCAGGAGACCGCGATGCCGCCGGGTGCGGCGGAGGTGCGTGGCGGCCAGCTCGCTACCCTCGAAGGCATTTTGCACGAGCGCGTCGTCTCGCAGCGACTCGGCGCGTTGATCGGTGAGCTGACCGAGGCGATGGCGCCCTCTGCAGAGACCGCCGCCGAGGCTGCGGCCAATGGCGCGGCGGAGGAAGCGACTGCCTGGACCGACGCCGATCGCGGGCTGGTGCGCCATGCGCGGCGTGACTACGAACGCGCCGCCAAGCTGCCAAAGGGGCTGGTGCAGGAGATCGCCAAGACGCAGGCGCTGAGCTTCGCCGCCTGGCGCGAGGCGCGCACGAACAATGACTTCAACGCCTTTGCCCCTCTGCTCTCGCGCATGGTCACACTTCAGCGTGAGGTCGCCGACCGCTACGGCTTTAAGGAGTCGCGCTACGACGCGCTGCTGGACATCTACGAGCCGGGCTTGACCGCCAGCCGGGTGGATACGCTCTTCAAGCGCGTGCGCGAGATCAGCGTTGCCGTGCTCCAGCGCATCCAAAAGAGCGGCCATACGGTGGATACCTCATGCCTCAGTGGCGACTTCCCGATTGATCGCCAGGTCGCGCTCTGCGAGCAGGTGCTGCGCGACATGGGCTACGACTTTGCGCGTGGCGGAATCGAGCAGTCGCCGCATCCCTTCACCTCAAGTTTTGGTTCCCCCTTCGATGTACGCGTGACCATTCGCCCGGATGAAAAATTCCTTCAGGCGTCGGTGATGGCGGCGGCGCACGAGGGCGGGCATGCCGTCTATGAGCAGGGGTCTGACCCAATCCTGGCGCGGACGCCGCTGGCCGGCGGAGCCTCGCTCGGCGCGCATGAGTCGCAGTCGCGCCTGTGGGAGAACGCGATCGGGCGCTCGGAGCCGTACTGGAAGGCGCAGTTCGCGGCGGTGCGCGAGGCGTTTCCGGAGCAGTACGCCAAGGTCGCGCCAGAGACGTTCGCACGCGCGCTCAACGCCGTCGAGCCCAGCCTGATTCGTGTCGAGGCGGACGAGGTGACGTACAACCTGCACATCATCATTCGCTTCGAGATGGAGAAGGCCATTATCAACGGCGACGTGGCTATCGAGTCGCTGCCACGCCTGT
>DATAOM010000478.1:0-7163 GCA_036265775.1 Ktedonobacterales bacterium
AAGAAGGTGCTGGGCGAGACCTCAGCCGCGTCGGCGATCTGCTCGATGGTCGTCGCGTCGTAGCCTTGTTCTTGAAAGAGGCGCAGCGCATGTTCCTGGATAGCTGCGCGAGTCTTGGCTTTCTTGCGCTCGCGCAGCCCAGGAGAGAGGGGTTTACCGTCTTGTGACACTCTGCTCATGCTCTGATTTTACCGTATCGGCGGGCGAACCCTCAAATGTGTCGCTCCCCTGCGTCGTCTGTACTGCTTGCGCCGCCTTTGGACGGTTCGGCAGGAAGATCAGGGTAAGGACGAACCCCGCGACCGCGATGCCCGCGCCGACGGTGAGCGCCGCATTCATGCCGTCCACGAAGGCAGATTGCACCGATGCCAGCAGCTCAGGCGAGCCAAGTTTCGCGGCGACGGCGAGGCCGCTGAAGAGGCCTTCTTTCACTACCGCCGCGAGGGCTGGCGGCAGGCCAGAGACGTCGAGGCTGGCGATATAGGTCGCGCTGAGCACGCTGCCCAGGATCGCGGTTCCAAGCGGGCCGCCGACCTTCTGTAGCGCCTGCATCACCGCGGACCCAACGCCAGCGCGCTCGGCGGATAGCTCGGAGATCGCGCCGGATGCGCAGGTCGCCAGCGTCAGTCCCATACCAAAACCAACGACGGCCATCCATACCGCGACGAAGCCTACGCTGGAATTGACCTCCGTTCTCGCGCCGAGGAACATACCCCCCGCGAGGACGGCGAAGCCGAGCGCCGCCGTGATCTTGGCCCCCAGCAGGCGCGCGACACGGTCCGCTGGCACAGCGCCAAGGACCAGCCCGCCGATGAGCGGCAGCAGGCGCACGCCGGAGCCCATTGCGTCGGTTCCCTGCACGCCCTGGAAGAATTGCGGCATCGTGAAGATCACGCCGATCATGGCGATGACCAGGATGGTCAACAGGATGACGCCCCAGGTAAACGAGGCGGAGCGGAAGAGCGAGAGGTCGAGCATGGGCTGTCCACCGGGCCGCCGCGCGAGCCAGTACTCCCAGAGGAAGAAGCCCACCAGCAACAGCGCGCCAACAGCGATCTCAACCAGGGCGGCGCGGTCATCCCAGCCGTTGCGGCCTGCCTCGATGATGCCATAGGTCAGGATGACTAAGCCTGCGGTTGAACTCACGATCCCCACGGGGTCCAGCCCCGTACGTTCACTGGCGCGCGACTCGGGGACGAGCGCGACGGCGGCGAGCAGGCCGATCAGCGCGACCGGCGCATTGATGAGGAAGACCCAGCCCCACCAGTAGTTGGTCAGGATCCAGCCGCCGAGGATCGGGCCAATCGGCAGCGCAAGGAAGTTGGACGCAGCCCAGACGCCCACCGCCCGCGGTCGCTCGGTCTCACTAAAGAGCACAGTCAGCGCGGAGAGCGACATCACGATGATGCCCGCGCCAGCCACTCCCAGCACGGAGCGCGCGGCGATGAAGAAGGCTGGCGACGGCGCGAAGGCGCAGGCCACCGAGCCGAGGCCAAAGAGGAGCAGCGACGCCACCAGCACCTTCTTGCGGCCGATACGATCGCCGAGCAGGCCGACAGGGAGCATGGCCGCCGCGAGAGTCAGCAGATAGCTGGCGGAGAACCATTGCAGGTCGGATTCGGTCGCATGCAACTCATGGGCGAGCGTTGGCAGCGCGACGCTGAGGATCGTGCCATCGAGTCCGATGGCGAGGACGGACAACGTGAGCGCGCCCAGCGCCCACCAGCGGCGTGTTCCAGTCGTGTTCATGACAGCGTTCATGGCAGACCCATCCTTTCAGTAGTAGCTTTATAATAAATGTATATATCAAATGATAGTAACTGTCAATATCTGAGCGAAAAATAGGTGGCGTGGGATCGTGGTGAGGCGAATCGGTTTCTGCGCCGCATAGAGACCGGGCAAAGGCAGTGAATTGCTGGCCTAGCGTCTGATTCTGGCGCGCAGGACACCGGGGGAGAGACGCGCCGTCAGCAGGTCGCCCTCCAGTCGCCAAGGGGCATCCATCCTAGCCTGCGCCTCATAGCCGAGCGCTTCGCTGATCACAAAGGTCGCGCCGTCGAGCGCGATGCGCGCAGGGGTAGAACGCTGCGCCACGCCGGTCAGGAAGCGATAGGCGCGCCGCGACGGCCACGCGGGCGTCACGTCGTAGTCCTCCGCCGAGGGCCAGGGGAAAGCAGTGGCTTGCGACTCGTCCTGCGGCTGTGGGTGGGACGAGCCATCTGCGAGCGCGCCGAGCGCCTGGACAAGTAGCTCGCCGCCGAGCACTGCCAGTCGCGCCTCCAGCGCCGCCTCGGTGATGCCGTCAGGAACTGGCTCGCCCTGCTGCGCGAGGATAGGGCCGGTGTCGAAGCGCTCGTCCATCAGGTGGATGGTGACGCCCGTCGCCTCGTCGCCGCGCCAGAAGGTCCAGAAGAGCGGGTCAGGGCCGCGATTGTCCGGCAGCAGCGAGGGATGGACGTTGAGCGCGCCCAGGCGGGGAAGGCTGAGCAAGCTCGCGGGCAGTTTGCGCGCGAAGCAGGCGACGCACAGCGCGTCGGGCGCATATCCAGCCAGCGTTTCGCGTGTCTCGTTCGCACGCAGGTCGCCGACCTCCCATACGGGAATCTCGCGCTCTGTCGCCAGCGCCACGATGTTCTGGTCGCCTTGTGTCGCCAGCAGGGGCAAAGAGAGTCCGCGTGGCGTCGCCTTTGTGACCGGAACGCGACGAATCGGCTGAGCGCGGCCCAACGCAGATAGAACCACCGCGTATACGTCATATCCCGCGTGCAGGAGCGCCATGAGCGGTGGCGAGGAGAATGCGCCGGTTGTTCCGAAAAAGATCACGCTGGTGGGCGGCATTATCTGTTTCCTGATTGGCCGCGCTGCTGAAAACGGCGCGCCAGGCATGTTTGTGTTATCGTAGTATGCGATATGCTCTACGGCAAAGAGCGTGGAGGGGAGACACTTCATGGCGCGCATGGTGATGTGCAAGAAACTGCATCGTGAACTGCCCGGACTAGACCGGCCGCCGATTCCCGGCGAACTGGGCAAGCGTATCTACGAGAGCATCTCCGCCGAGGCGTGGGAGATGTGGCAGGAGCAGTCGCGGCTGCTGATCAACCACTACGGATTGAACCTGGCCGATCCCGACGCGCGCCAGCTCATGCGCAAGCAGATGGAAGAGTTCCTTTTCGGCGACGACGAAGACGAGAAGCCGGAGGGCTGGACGCCTGAGGGGCAGAGCGGCGCGAAGGGCAAGGGCGCGCCCGCAGCGCCAGCGCGCAAGAAATGAGCGACCTCCGCACACCCGGCGCTATTCTGCTGGTGGCCTGCTATGAGTTGGGCCATCAGCCGCTGAACCTCGCCTCTCCCCTTGCCGTGTTCCGCCAGTCCGGCTACGATCCCGCCACGATTGACACCTCCGTCTCCGCGCTCCCCGACGAGGCGCTTACCCATGCGCGCGTGCTCGCTATCTCCGTGCCGATGCATACGGCTCTGCGGCTGGGCGTGCGTGTGGCCGAGCGCGCGCGCCGCCTGAATCCGGACATCACGATCTGTTTCTACGGCCTTTACGCCAGCCTCAACGCGAAGTTTCTGCTGCGCGAGCATGCCGACGCGCTGATCGGCGGCGAGTACGAGGAGACGCTGCTGGCGTTGGTCCAGGCGGTGGAGCGCGGCGCTTCGCTGACCGAGGTTCCAGGCGTCACGACGCGCGACGCAACTACTGCGCCGGTGCTGCGGCGGCTGCCGTTGTCTCCACCTGCTCGTGAGACGTTGCCCCCGTTGGAGAACTACGCGCGGCTGGCGATGGGAGATGAGATGCGGCTGGCGGGATACGTCGAGGCGAGCCGTGGCTGCCTGCACACCTGCCGTCACTGCCCGATCACGCCGGTCTACGGTGGGCGTTTCTTCGTCCTGCCGCGCGAGACGGTGCTGGCGGATATCCGCGCGCAGGTGGCCGCTGGGGCGCGCCACATCACCTTCGGCGACCCTGACTTCATGAATGGGCCGAAGCGCTCACTGGACCTCGCGCGGGCGCTGCACGACGAATTCCCCGACGTGACGTTCGACGCGACGATCAAGGTCGAGCACATCCTGGAGCGGCGCGAGTATTTCCCGGAGCTGGCGGCGCTCGGCTGCGCCTTCGTCGTCTCGGCGGTCGAGTCGCTCAGCGAGGACGTGCTGCGCCATCTGGCCAAGGGGCATACACGCGCCGATGTCGTCGAGGCGCTGAACATTCTGGATGCGGCGGGCATTCCGATGCGCCCAACCTTTGTCGCCTTCACGCCCTGGACGACGGCGCGCGACTATCTGGAATTGCTCGATTTCGTCGAGGAGCACGAGCTGATCGAGGCGGTGGACGCGATCCAGTTCGCCATCCGTCTGCTCGTTCCGCCCGGCTCGGCGCTGCTTTCCGAGCCAGACGCGAGTCGTTGGGTTGGGCCGCTGGATGAGGCCGCCTTCAGCTACGCCTGGACGCATGCCGATCCACGCCTGGACGCGCTGCAAGGCGAGGTGATGGCGCTGGTCGAGCGCGCCGCCGCGCAGGAACAGCCAGCCAGGGCGACGTTCTACGCGCTGCGAGCGCTCGCGGAGGAACGGCTGGCCGCCGACCTGGAGCCAACGCGCCGCAGACGGCGGCTGCCCGTGCTGACGGCGGGTCGCCCCACGCCGCACCTCACTGAGGCATGGTTCTGCTGCGCGGAGCCGTCACTGAGCCAGCTTGGGGTAGACGGGCTTGACGCCTCGCCCATTGACGTACGCTAGAATCACACCGCGAACTTGCCTGCCCACTCGGCGCAGGTCATCTCCTGCCCCTCGATGCGGACCCGCCAGCAGACCTGGTTCGCACAATAGGCGCTGACGCGCAGCCCCGCATACGCCATTTCCAGCAGGAGGCCACGCGCAGGGCTATCAGGCAGTTCTTCCCACGGAATGGCGGCGATGCTGGCGACATTGCACGCCACCTGCGCCATGTCGTGTAGAGGCTCCATAGGTTCAGCTCTCCTTCGGCAAAATCACCACTCACGTGGTCGCCTGAAGATGCGCATGATCGTTATGGCGCTGCAACGTCCAGCGGTTGGCGTCTGTCGCCCGCGTCCAGTGGGTGATCGCCGTATTCTCGGTGGAAATGCCGGGGATCGTTGTCGCGCTGAGATTAAAGAAGTAGGCGAACGACGCCTGGATGACGCCGCCATGCGTGACGAGCACGATAGTCTTGCCCTCATGCTCCTGCCAGATGCGGTTGAGCGCCAACTGGACGCGCGCTGTGAGTTCTACGAAACTCTCGCCACCCTCGACCCACTGAAAGAAGGGGCGCTGCGCATCGGAGACACGTTGCCAGCGCGCGCTGAACTCTTCGGGACTCAACGCGCCACGGTCGCAGCGCCACTCTTCCAGGTCGGTGTCCAGGATCACCGAAGCGCCGAGCGCCGGAGCCAGTATCTGCGCCGTCTCGTATGCGCGACGCGCGGGGCTGGAGATGAGCGCTTCTGCCTTCATTTCGCCTGTGCGCGCCAGGCGATCGCGCAGAAGTTCGGCCTGCCGCATACCCCTGGGTGAGAGGCCAGGATTCTCCACCGACTTGCCGTCCACAAGTTCGTCATAGTCGCCGTGGCGGATGAGGTAGATCGAGGTCAACGCGTCGTCCTTTCTCGCTTTCGCGCGTCTCATGACGCGGAGCGCGTCCCACCATGCTACACCGCGCGCGCAACCTATCCGCGGCGTGTGTGCTACACTTTTCTAGATTAGACGCTGCCCCTCAGCCTCTGATCCTGTGAGGTGAAGGCACGCATGCCACGCAAGTTCGATCCGCGTAACCGGGAACTATTGCTTTCCGAGGAGCGACACACCCAGCTCCAGCCACGCGCGCTGCTGCGCCAGATGGGGCTGAAGGCGGGCGACATCATGGCCGACATCGGCGCTGGCCCTGGCTTCTTCACGATCCCTGCGGCGGAGATCGTCGGCGAGCGCGGAATGGTGTTGGCGGCGGACATCCAGGGTGAGATGCTCAGCGCGCTGAAGGCGCGGCTGGTCGAGCAGGGCCTGACGAACGTGCGGTTGATGAAGATGAACGACACCGAGACGCCGCTGCCGCCGCAGTTCTGCGATCTCGTGCTGGCCGCGTTTGTCCTCCATGAAGTCCCAGGGCGCGCGAGCTTCCTGCGGCGGCTGGCGCTCCTGCTCAAGCCAGAAGGGCGGCTGGCCGTCATCGAATGGGAGAAGCGCGAGGATAGCCCAGGTCCACCGCTCGAAGACCGCATCTCTCCCGAAGAGCTAGTGGCGGACGCGCACGCGGCGGGGCTGCGACTGCGGAGGCGGCGCGAGTTGAACGAGCGGCACTATCTGGCGATCTTCACCGCCGCAACCGCCGATATGTGATGACGCGTCCCCATGCGCCTCTTGCTGGTCATGTTGGTCATGTTGGTATGGGCGCTGGTTCTCCTATGCGGTATAATAGCTCGTTGGGAGACTGGTTTCATGCGCGTGAGCGTCGCAACGACATGGCGAGCATGCGCGTAGAGGATGGCAGGGGAGGAGCGACGATTTGAACGCCTACGAGCAACTGGAAGCAATCCGCGACCGCCTGGAAGAGAACGGCGCGAATGAAAAATCAGTCGAACTGGTCGAGAAGTTTCTGAAGCGCGCCGAATCCGAGCGCTATAGCGCCACTTCTGTGCCAGAGATCATGATGCTGCGCCATCTGATCAAACAGCGTGAGGCGCTGGACAACTTCGAGGTCTACAACGACCTACAGGAGTTGATGGGCGAGATCGAGGGCCGCCGCGCATCTCGGGATGAAGACGCCGCTCCCGCTGCTTATGAGGAGGAGCATCGCCCGAAGCCCAAGAGCTACTACAAGGCGCAGCGCGAGAAAGAACGCGATAGCCACTAATCTCGGTTCCTTTCCGCTGCCTTTCGCGATGACGCTCGCGATTGTGTAGATACGGCGCGCCACGTGTGTCTCCTGTGCGACCGGCCTGCCCGCGCCTCTCAGCCTCCCCTATCTCCTGGCGCTGGAGCTTCCACTTCCGTGGCGCCTGACGCGAAGGTCATTGCCCCTCTCTCCCCTCCTTTAGTGATGCGTCTGCGTAGCGATGCGTCTGCGCTCCCTGGCGCGCTGGAGAATATGGCGCGACTCACCAGCCGCATCCCAATGAGAGAACTCTCAGAAAACAGGCGTG
>DATAOM010000479.1:0-4433 GCA_036265775.1 Ktedonobacterales bacterium
GACAAACGGAAGAGGCGCGCCGAGCGTGCTATACTGGCGTGGCTTTTGGTGGCTCTGTTGCTCCAACACGCTTCGATGGTTCGCGGTTGCGACAAATCACGCATGTGGAAAGGTGTACATCCTATGCAGCGGGAACGCATCAGCACGACGGACGCGCCCGGCGCGATTGGCCCTTACAGCCAGGCAATCGCTACCGGCAATTTCGTCTTCTGCTCCGGACAGGTGGCGCTGGAACCTGCCAGCGGCGCGCTCGTAGAAGGGGATGTGCGCGCGCAGACGCGGCGTGCGCTGGAGAACCTCAGCGGCGTGTTGAACGCGGCTGGCAGCTCGCTGGGGCAGGTGGTGAAGACGACGGTCTTCCTCATCTCGATGGGCGATTTCACCGCGATGAACGAGGTCTACGCCGAGTTCTTCCCTGGCGATCCACCGGCGCGCTCGACCATCGCCGTCGCCGAGTTACCCAAGGGCGCGCGCGTCGAGATTGAGGCCATTGCCCTGCGCGGATCATAGAGCAGTGGCGCCGGTGTCTGCGGTATACTATCAGGTGGGCGTTTGCAGTTTGCCCACGAGATACTGCCGCACATAGAGGATATAGATCATATGGCCACGCGCTCGCGTATTCGACTCAGCACAATGGAGATCGTGCTGATTGGGACGCTACTTGCGGGCCTGGCGCTGGCCTTTTTACAGGCGCGCTGGGAAGAGCGCCATACGCGCCTCATTGAAGAGATCGGCGACGGACACTAACATCACCAGCGTCGCCTGACTCGTATGTTTTTCAGGCGATAGGCGCTTTGGTGACGCCACCTGGTGGCGCATGCTGGTTGATGAGGAGTTCCGCACGAGATGAATGAGACCGATCTGGAGCGCAAGCTAAGCGCGTTGGAGCAGCGCTACCAGGAACTGAACGATATCATGGCCCAGCCAGAGACTCTGGCTGACCCTGCCCTTCTACAACGCTATGGGCGCGAGCATGCCGGAATTGAAGAGGTCGTCTCGCAGTATCGCGCCTGGCGCGCCGTGCGCCAGGAGATCGCCGGCACTGAGCAGATGATTGCCGAGGGGCTGGATGAGGAGATGCGCGCGCTGGCCTATGACGAGCTAGAGACGCTGAAGAAGCGTGAAGCCGAACTCGTGCGCGCTGTGCAGCTCGCCCTCGTGCCCAAGGATGCGATGGACGACCGCGACGCGATTGTAACTATCCAGGCGGGCGCCGGTGGTGACGAGGCGGGTTTGTTTGCTGCCGACCTCTATCGCATGTACATGCGCTATGCCGACATGAAACGCTGGACCGTCGAACTGCTGAACTCGAATGAGAGCGGCATTGGCGGTTTCCGTGAAGTCGTCTTCGAGGTACATGGGCGCGGCGCCTATTCGCGGCTGAAGTTCGAGGGTGGGACGCATCGTGTGCAGCGCGTGCCTGCCACCGAGGCGCAGGGGCGCATCCATACCTCCACCGCCAAGGTGATCGTGCTGCCGGAGGCGGAGGAGATCGAGGTTGAGATCAAGCCGGAGGACATCCGCGTGGATGTTTATCGCTCGACTGGGCATGGTGGTCAGAGCGTCAACACCACCGACTCGGCGGTGCGCCTCACTCATCTGCCTACTGGGTTGGTCGTAACCTGCCAGGATGAGAAGTCGCAGCTCAAGAACAAGGCGAAGGCGCTCGGCGTGCTGCGTTCGCGCCTATGGGATCTGGAGCAGCAGAAGCGCGCGTCGGAACTGGGTGAGGCGCGGCGCTCGCAGGTGCATACCGGCGACCGCAGCGAGAAGATCCGCACATATAACTTCCCGCAGGATCGCGTGACCGATCACCGCATCGGGATGACGTTGCACAACCTGCCCAAGATTCTCGACGGCGATCTCGACCCACTGATCGACGCTCTCAGCGCGTCGGACCAGGCGGAGAAGCTCGCGACAATGTTCGAAGAGCAGCCCAGTCCCGTCGGCGCGAGGCGCTCGTCCGATGACTAGCGTGTCTCGCGATCCACTTCAGACAATCCCCCATCCACAGTCGATCCGCACGGTCTTCCTGGATGTCGGGTTTACGCTGCTCGCGCCGCACCCATCGGTCGTCGAGATCGCCATCTCGGTCTGTGCCTCGCTAGGACGCGCAGTGGACCGTGAGCGGCTTACTGCGGCGCTGCCAGAGGCCGAGACGACCCTGCGTGCGATGGCTGCGGCGGATAGCGCGCTCTGGAGCGACGAGCGGGCGATTCGCCGCCTCTGGACGGCTTACTTCACCACTTTGCTAGGCGCGGCGCTTTTACCTGATCAGGCGAGCCAACAAGAGCGGCTGGTGACCGCGGTGGTCGAGGCGTTTGAGCATGCCAGCAGCTATCGTCTCTATCCTGATGTGGTTCCCGCGCTTCGCCGCTTACGGGAGCATGGTCTGCAACTCGGCGTGATCTCGGATTGGGGCATCGGGCTGGGTCTGATCCTGCGCCACCATGACCTGATCGACTACTTCGACTTCGCCGTCGTCTCAGCGGCCGTCAGACACTCCAAGCCTGATCCGGCGCTCTTTCAGACGGCGCTGGCGCGCGCCAACGCGATTCCCGACTACGCCGTTCACGTCGGCGACGCGTATCTGCTCGATGTGTTAGGCGCGCGGGCGGCGGGCATCACGCCGGTGCTGCTCGATCGGGCGCGCCGTTATGACGCGGCGCAACTGGATTGTCCTGTCATACACGATCTGTATGGCCTGCTGACGCTTCTGGAGATTCCACACGATCCTACGGAGTAACACTTACGCCTGAGCATTCAAGTCCGGCGAAGTATGGAGATGTGCTTCTAGCCGCAACTCGAAGTTGGGATTGAAGCGCGAGTCACACTTGCCGCAAGAGGTCGGGCGGGTGTATTTGCGCACGCGGAAATACTTCTTGCCGCAGTGCGGGCAACTATAGAGATAGCGATAGGGCCGCGCCGCTCGTAGCGCTGCTTCGCGCCGTTCGGTCTCCTCACGCAATTGGATACGTAGCGCCTCCGGATCACGCCCCGTGATCAACGCCTCGTCCAGCGCGATGGCGTCGTTGCCATGACAGTGATGTCGGCGTGGCTGCCCCTGCACGCGGTCACGCAAGTGAATCAGCTCGTGTGCGACGGTGACCTCGGCGCTGGCAGGGAGTAGCGTCGGCTCAATGAAGATGAGGTGACGGAAGTTGGCGGCAAGCCCAGTTGGCGTGATGAGACGGTCTGGCGGCGTCTCTGGGTCGTCCCAAAGCGAGGGCGAGTAGAGGTGAATAGGCTCTCGTGAAGACAGAGATGCGCTGCGTGTCGCGGTCTGGGAGCCGTCATAGTCAATCTGCGCCGCACTGCTGGCCAAAGAAGACGTGAGCGGAAGATAGCAATAACAGCCGAGCGCGAATGAGTTGAGCCGCCGTCCGGTCCAGCGAGCGAACTCCTGGCGACTGTCGGTGACGGCCAGATAGTAGGCCTGGCTGGCAGGGATGCGCAGCTTCTGCCAGTAGATCTGGAGCCAGCGCGCGACATCCTCGCTGGCGTGAACGAGAGGGAGGTCGGTATCGGTTGGAGGGACGGGGATGCGGCCCTGTGAGCGCTTCCGAGTTGTCTTCTTCATCAACGGTTCTGAGGCCAGCGATACTATGCGCTGACCACACCCCTCCGTTCCTGAAATGATCGCGTTCCAGATAACAAGGAACAGGGACAAATCATGAGACGATGCGTTGAGTGTCCTGGATGCTTGGGCCACGCCATTGTGGCGGAGGAGAATAGAGGATGTGTTTGGGGGCTGCGGAGACCGTTGACCACATGAGGCTGACGATCCGTCGCGTCATAGTTGTAACGCGAAATCGCTGCGACGGTAATTCTCCTGGCTTCGTCGCCATGGCGGGCTGGGCGCTCTGTACCGTTCGGGGCGCCTCATTATGTTGACCACGGCATGATTGGCTTTTGGCGCGCGACTTCATGTGGTATACCGGCGAGTGGGTCGGCTGTTGAGTCGGCATGTGACTTCCAAATGCCATCGAGGACTTTGCATGGATCAGGACGCGTCGGGTGCGCCAAGCGATTCACCCGAGCCGACGCCAGAGCAAAATACTGGCTCGACAGCGCGCCTCGTCTGGAATCCGTTCCTGGGTGTATATCTCGCGCAGTCACCCATGCGCATGCAGCGCCGGGAACTCACGAGCGAGTGTCCGTTTTGCGCCGACCTGACCAGTGGACGTGTCGCGCAGGGAACGCAGGCATGGATTCGTCCGAATGACTTCCCACCCCTGCTTCCGCCACAGGGCGAAGCGTATATCCTGATCTACAGCGCTGACCATCATCAGACCTTCGCCGGACTGGATGTGGCTGGCGTCATGCGTGTCATCGGACTCTGGCGTCAGATCTATGCCGATCTCTCTGCTCGCTACCCGTGCGTGATGACATGGGAGACTTCCGGTGAAGTGATTGGCCAGACACAGCGCCAT
>DATAOM010000480.1:0-25988 GCA_036265775.1 Ktedonobacterales bacterium
CGTCTATCTCAGCGGGGTTGTCGGCCTCATCGGACTTGTCGCGGTCCCACTCCTGCTCGCCTGGTTCTTTGTCTATCCCGTCGTCTACGGCATTCACCAGGTCGACACGAATCAGTTCTGGGTGCAATGCTCACAGGCGAAGCATATCCCTGCGAGCTGCACCTTTAGCCCTTTCACCGGCTATATCATCTGCGCGGCGGTCTTCGGCGGCGCCTTTACTCTCCTGCTCGTCGCTCACTACTTCTGGTCTACACGGCGCAACACCGTCGTCATCGGCGGGACGTTTGCGCTGGTCTGGCTTGGTCTCGCCGCCTCGGTGGTCCACACCTCCTTCACGCCTGACCTTTCGACGCAGATTGCCACCGGCCTGCTAACTGCCCTGAGTATCTCGGTCCTCGCCTTCATCTATACTTGGGCTACCCAGCGGGAGTTCGCGCCGACACGGCCACAAGCGCTGGGATGCATCGGCCACTGGCTGGTGTTGGGAACGCTGCTGCTGGTTCTGATGTTTGGCTATGGTCTGCTCTCTGTGCCGAAGTTCTTCGAGCTGGAATCTGGTCTGGCGTTCTTCTATGTGCCGGGTCTGGGTGGGCTGCACGACGCCTTCTGGGTGCTGCTGCTGATGGGTGGCCTGGCGCTCTGGCAACTGGCCATTCTCATCCGCCGCCGCCCGATGAGCGATCTGCGCAAGTTCGCCTTCTGGACGCTGCTTTTTGCTCTCACCTTCATGCTAATTGCGGGCATCCAGGGCTTCCACCACGATTTCTTCGCCGAGGGTGGCCTGGAGGTCGTCGAGGCGTCGCATGTGCTCATGTTCGTCGGGATGATCTTCGCGGTGGTGGGCATAGGCGCCTGCCTCATTGGCGCATTGCGCGCAGGTACCGGGCGCTGGGCGCTGTGGATTGTCATTAGCGCGCTGGTGGGGATCGCGTTCGCGGCGATCATCTACAGCCTGAGTTACGCTCCCAAAGATCCAATCATCTATCCTGAGCTGGTAATCTTCGGCATCGCCTTCACCATGGTTGGCGCCTTTGCCTTTACTGCGCTTGGCCCCGATTCACGCGAGGAGGCCAGGGCCGGCGCGAATGGAGCGGTCGCAGCGAATGGCGGCAATGGTGGCGTTCCCGCGGCGAATGGCGGAGCCACATCGGCGGCGCACTAAACGCATACGATGCTCGATATGACCGGCGCGGCGCGATGGCCCGCCGGTCATTTCTTGCCCGGCGCTCCAATTGTCAACGGCAAGACAACACGCGATGCGCAGTAAATCATGGAGATGTGGCCACACGTACGTGGCGCCTCTTCATCGTTTCATTGCCGCATTCACTGGCGGTCGGCGGGTGGCGCCTGCTATACTGCCTCTATTCCTCTGCCAAGATTGCGCCGCGCTGTCGCGGCTGCATGACGACGACGTGCTGATGTCCTGCTGATTCTCGAAGCGCTCGCCACACGCCACTTCCCCGGTGGAGAGCAGCGCGTTCTTCCAGGAGCATGCGTCATGTCGTATCTCTCTGCGCCTGGCTCGTCCTTCGCCTCATTGCGACAAGCCGCCTCCGGGCGCGCGAAGAATGGCGCGCCAGATTCGTCGCCAGCCGCCCCGCTCGACGTAGTTGCCGCACTGCGTGGCGCGCCGCTGCGTATCCTCTTCGTCGCGTCTGAGTCGGCGCCTTACTTCAAGGCAGGTGGCGTGGCCGATGTCATCGGCGCGTTGCCGCGCGCGCTTGTCCGGCTGGGACACGATGTGCGCGTGATCCTGCCTCGTTACCGAAATATCGACCCCGAACGCTGGGGCCTCTCGACGGTGATGGCTGGCCTGGCGACGCCGATGAGCGAGGGGACCGAACTGGTGAATGTGTTGGAGACCGAACAGCGCGGCGTCCGTGTCTCGTTCATCGACGCGCCACATTACTTCCAGCGCGACCAACTCTACGGCTACGACGACGACGGCGAGCGCTTCATCCTCTTCTGTCGCGCCGCGCTCGAATACGTGCGCGCCCAGGACTGGACGCCGGGCGTGCTGCACTGCCATGACTGGCACACGGCGATCATTCCCAACTGGACAAAGACGCTCTACCAGGATGACCCACACTTCGCGCGCGCGGCGACGGTGTTTACCATCCACAATCTGGCGTACCACGGCATCTTCGGGTATCGTATCCTGGAGGTCGCGGGAGTAGCGCAGGGGGGCTTCGTCTATCCCGAGCTACCGGAGTTCGCCGAGATCGTGGATATGATGGGGCGGGGAGTGCTTTACTCCGACATCGTGAGCACCGTGAGTCCGCGCTATGCGCGCGAGATTCTGACGCCGGAGTTTGGCGAGCGGCTCGATCCACTGGTGCGCGACCGTGAGGGGCGGCTGTATGGCATCCTCAACGGCATCGACACCGAGGAGTTCGACCCCGCGCACGACGCCAGCCTCGCCGCCACCTTCGACGCCTTTGCGCTGGAGCGTCGCCCGCGGAATAAGACAGCGCTCCAGGAGCGGCTCAAACTCTCGGTGGAGGAGACAACGCCGATCCTTGCCTGGACTGGACGCCTCTCCACTCAGAAAGGCTTTGATCTCTTCCTTGAGATTGCCACGTCGCTGGTCGAGCTAGGCGCGCAACTCGTCGTGATGGGCGCGGGCGAGCAGCGCTTTCACCAGGAGACGCAAGAACTGGCGAAGCGTTATCCGGACCGCGTCTCGGCGCATTTCACCTTCAACGACGAACTGGCGCGCGCGATCTATGCTGGCTCGGATATGCTGCTGATGCCGTCGCGCTTCGAGCCGTGCGGCACGGCGCAGATGATTGCGATGCGCTACGGCTGCGTGCCCATCGTCCACCGTACCGGCGGGCTGGCCGACACGGTGACAGAGTTCGACGCCACGACAGAGACAGGCAACGGTTTCAGCTTCGAGGAGCAGAATGCTTTCCATTTCCTCGCCGCGATTGTGCGCGCGCTGGAGATGTACAAGCGCCCGGAGCAGTGGCGGACGTTGATGCAGAGCGCAATGAGCGCCGACCATTCATGGGACGCCTCCGCTGAGCAGTATGTCGCGCTCTATCGCCGCGCGCAGGAGCTGCAGCGGCTCACGGCGGGACGTTCCGCTGGACGGCGCGCGCGCGCCAGATGAGCCAGCCTGAGCACGATGCAGAGCGGCGGATCACCGATCTTCCCCGCCTGATCGCGGAATTGCCCGACCATGAGCGCGCAGTGGTTGAACGTCTCTTCGCCGTCGAGGCGTCGGAGGGAGAAATCGTCCCACCACCGGAGATGGAGCCGTGGCTGGCGACGACCTTCGGCTCAGTCGAGGCTGTGCTACAACAGTACATCGTACGCGTGATGAACCGCTGGACGTTCGAGGGCGCGGCTTTCAACCCACTGCGAGCGCGCAAACCGATCTCTAACGCAGCTTCCCCATCAAGGATGAGCGTGCGCCAGCGCATCGAGGCGGCGCGCGGCGATGACTTTTGCGACCCAGAGCGGCGTACACCAGCGGAGGTCTTCGGACGCGTGCGGGTCGGGCGGGTGAGCGGAGCCAGCAACGTGGCGAAGGCGGATGGCTGGCACGCAGTCCTGGTCTTCGACGAACACGATCCGCTGGCGATTGACCAAAAGGGAGTGGCTGACCTGCTGGCTGCGGCAGAGGCGTGGGCGGCGCGAGTACGTGACCGTGACCCTGCCGCCCGACATCTTTTCCTGGGCTGGAACTGCCTTTGGCGTGCGGGCGCATCCCAAGTTCATGCTCATGCGCAGGTGACGTTGAGCACAGGCATGGCGCAGGCGCGAGTCGAGGGCTGGCGCGTGGCGGCGGAGCACTATCGACGAGAGACGGGCAAGAACTACTTCGCCGACCTAGCGGAGGCGCATCGAATGCTGGGCCTGGCGGCGGAGATTGGATCTGTCGCGCGTTTCGCCTCGCTGACGCCTGCGAAGGAGCGCGAGGTTGTACTGCTGGCTCCCGCTGGGAATGGCTTGTCAGGCATCGCTGCGCCACTCGCCGAGACGCTACATATTATGCTCGATGATATGGGTGTGCAGGCCTTCAACGTCGCTATCTTTGGGCCGCCGCTTGGTGATGACGCTGATGAGGGCTGGGCGGGCTTCCCACTGGTCGCGCGGCTGGTAGATCGCGGCAATCCCAACTCGGACGCCTCAGACGTCGCCGCGATGGAGTTGTTCGGCTCCAGCGTCATCGCCAGCGACCCGTTCGAGGTCGCACGGACGCTGAGACAGGGATAGGATCGCACAGTCCACGTGCTACACTACTGGCGCACCCAGTGGCAGAGTCACATGACGCAGGAGACGCCTCGATGGATCAGGACCCTCTCTTCGATTACTATGCGCCCGAGTTCCGCGTGGATCCCTACGCGTTTTACCGCAGACTGCGCGAGGAAGATCCCGTTCATTGGGGGTTGCCGTTTGAGCCAGACTTTGAGGGCGCATGGCAGATCGCTCGCTACGTCGACGTCAACGCGATGCTGAAGGATCCGCGACTGGGCAAGGCGACCGTCATCGCCGAGCATATGGCCGATCTACCCGTCGAGGCGCAGGAATACCTCGGTTTGCTGAGCCTGTCGCTCCTGCGCATGGATCCGCCCGACCACACGCGCCTGCGCGCGCTGGTGAGCAAGGCGTTCACTCCACGTATGGTCGAGGGTCTTCGGCCACGCGCCGAAGCCATCGCCACATCGCTTCTCGACGAGACCGAGGGCGAGCCGGAGATGGACCTTATCTACCAGTACGCCTTTCCGCTCACGATTACGGTGATTACCGAGATGCTGGGTCTCGACTATGATGACCGCGATCAGTTGAAGCACTGGGCCGGTGTGCTGGTGGCGGCGCAGGAGTGCAAGCGCACGCCGGAGATCTATGGTCCCGCAAGCGAGGCGTCTGCGGAGGTCGTCGCCTTCTTCCGCGAGCAGATCGCGCGCCAGCGCGAGCATCCACGCCCTGGCATCCTCAGCGACCTGATCGCCGTGCGCGATCAGGACGGGGATAGGCTGAGCGAGAACGAGCTGATCGTCACTTGCGCTCTGCTGCTCGTCGCCGGACACGACACGACGGTGAATCTGATCGGCAATGGGATGTTCGCGTTGCTGCGCAATCCCGATCAACTGGCGCTCCTTCGCAAGAATCCAGACCTGATTGGGCCCGCCGTCGAGGAGTTTCTGCGCTACGATTCATCCACCCAGATGGCCAGCCGCATCGCTCACGAAGATGTCGAGGTTGGCGGTAAAGTGATCCACCGAGGAGACCTGATCAACCTGCTGCTGGGATCGGCGAATCACGACCCGGAGCAGTTCAGCGATCCTGACCGCCTGGACATCACACGCAAGGACAACCGGCATATCGCGTTTGGACACGGCATTCACTACTGTATTGGAGCGCCGCTAGCGCGTCTGGAAGCCCAGGTAGCGATTCCCCTGCTGCTGCGCCAGCGCCCAGAGATCCATCTGGCGGTTGAGGAGCCAGAGCGGCGCGAGACCATCGGCTTTCGTGGCCTCAAGCATCTCCCCGTCGCTGGATAGCGCTGTCCAGACGCGCTCCGACGACGGAAGAGCGTGCTAATGGAAGACTACCGCGCAGCCTGAATCAAGCGCGATCTCACAAGCGCGTAGCAGGCGTAGACAGGTGAAGGTCTCGATGCCGTACTCGCGCCAGCGGGTAGCGCTCGGATAGCCTTGTTGCGAGGCGCACTCCCAGACCTCACGGTCCTCTGGATCGAGGCCGGCTGGAATTTCCAAGACCTTTGCCAGCCGAGCGCACTCTTCACGCAGCGCGACGGCGGAGCCAATCATCCCTCCCGGTATTTTGAACTCGTCATTGGGAAAGACGACCTCGGAGAAGGCGACAGGCAGGTAGTATCCCTGCGCATCGCTATGCCAGATGAGATGGGCAGCGGTGGCAGGATGGGTGGGAGAGTAGGTCAAGGAGACGGCGCGATCCACGTAGGGGTCACGTATGGGGTCGCGCATATCCTTCTCCGTGCCCGGCGGTGGCAGCGGCTGGTCGGCCCATAGGTAGGCGGCGATGCGGCGCAGATAATGCACGCCGCTATACCCCCACATCGCGCATGACCATGGAGCGCGTCCATGTGGGACGGTCGGCTCTTCATGAGGCGCCTGTCCTGCGGCTAGCAGCGCCCGGTTGAGCTGGGCAAACTGACTCTGATGGTATTCATATCCTTCGGCGTCCATTTCCGCCAACTCAGCCAGGATACCCACCGACAAGCTCAAACCCATTCACCTCTCCTTACATCTCTGCGGGTAGTGGGATGTAGCCATCCATTGCCTGGCTGCTATCTTGAGCGCTGGCCGTTCGCGCCTCAGTCTACCATGCGAGATCGCATGCCAGCCTTCGCTTGCAACTCATATGGCCACATCAGCAGGTGCGCATGCTATACTGGCGCGGCAGTGTGCCTGCTCTTGCCCTGCGTCATCATCGTTTTATCTTCTTCTGGAGGCGCGCCACATGCCGGATACGACGCCAGAGACAACTCGCGGCCAGACGGTAGAGGTTATCGAAGTGGAGGAGGAGCCGCATCCCAATCCCTTGCAGGCCATCGCCCAGCAGCAGGTGGAGTACGTCGTCATCGCCACCAGCACCGTCGCCACCACGATCTTTACGGTGCTCGCCTCCGCCGCTGGTCTCGTCGCTGCGCTGGCCTGGAACACCGCGCTTTCGAGCTGGCTGCCCACCGTCATCAAGCTTGACGATCCACTCGCCAGAGACTTCGCCTACGCCGGCATAGCGACGGCCGTCGCGGCAGTGACGATCATCCTGCTCGGCGTCGTCAACAATCGCTTCCAGCCCAAGCACCTGCTCAAGCGCACACAGAAGCCCGGAGATAAATAGCGCATTCGGGTCGCGCTCGCCTTTCCATAGCCCACTCGTTTGCCTGGGCCGTCTGTATGTTGGACAATACAGATTCCGCGCCCGTTCTGTGGGGCGCGACAGATAGCAGGAGTAACAGGAGCCAGGCGTTCATGGCCTCGATCTCCGAGCGCAAGCCACGGCGCGCCGAATCATCAGACAATGGGCACAGCGCCGTGCGTGACCAGTATCTGCGCGTCAAGGCTGAGCATCCCGGCGCGATTCTCTTCTTCCGCCTGGGCGACTTCTACGAGATGTTCGACGAGGACGCCGAGCTGGTCGCGCGCGAGCTGGAACTGACGCTGACAAAGCGCGACTGGGGGCGCGGCGAGCGCACTCCGATGGCCGGCGTTCCCTACCACGCCGCCGACCGCTACATTGCGCGGCTGATCGGCAAGGGCTACCGTGTCGCCGTCTGCGAGCAGGTCAGTGATCCGGCGCTCTCGAAGGGGCTGGTCGAACGCGAGGTGCTGCGCGTCGTCACCCCCGGCACAATCGTTGATCCTGCGATGCTCGCCGCCAAGCGCAACAACTTTCTCGCCGCCGCCGTTCTCGGACGGGACGCCGTAGGCATCGCCTGGGCAGACATCACCACCGGCGAGTTCGCCTGCGCGCAGTTTTCCGCCGCCAACCCGGAGGCCGCGCTGCTCCAGGAGCTGGCGCGCGTCCAGCCTGCGGAGGCGCTGATCGAGGCGCCACGCGCCGAGCGGCTCTCGCCACGGCAGTTCAGCCAGCAGGGCGATGAGTCAGATCAAGATGAGCAGGAGAGTCTGGCCGAGCGGCTCTCGCGGCTGACGGAGAATTTGGCGACGGTCATCACGCCGTACGAGACACGCGCCTTCCGCGAGGAGATCGCTCGTGAGCGGCTGCGCGAGCAGTTCGGCGTCGCCACGCTGGAAGCGTATGGCTGCGAGCATCTGCCGCTGGCCGTGCGCGCCGCCGGAGCGGTCGTCGCCTACCTGCGCGAGACACAGCGCGATCTCGTGGCGCAGATCACCGCGCTGGAGACCTACAGCGTCGAGGGATGCATGACGCTCGACGCGCATACCCGCCGCAATCTCGAACTCTTCGAGAGCGGGCGAGGCGGTGGCGTCAAGGGGTCGCTGCTCTGGGTGCTCGACTCCACGCGCACGCCGATGGGTGGACGGCTGCTGCGCCGCTGGCTGGGCGAGCCGCTGCTGGATCTACCACGGTTACGCGTCCGGCAGGAGGCGGTGGCCGCCGCGCTGGACGATTTTACCTTGCGCGCCCGCCTCGCGCCGATTCTGTCACGCGCAGGCGATCTGGAGCGGCTGACCAACCGAGCCGTGCAGCGCATCGCCACGCCGCGCGATCTGGTGGCGCTGGCCGGAGGTCTCAGCGCGCTCGAAGACCTCACCGCGAGCATGGAAGCCGTCCCTGATGGCCTGACGCCGATCTGGTCGCGCATCGCGCCGCTGCCGGAGCTACGCGCGCTGCTAGAGCGAGCGCTGGTCGATGAGCCGCCGCTGACGCTCGCCGAGGGCGGGGCTATCCGCGTAGGCTACAGCGAGGAGCTGGATACCTATCTCGATGCGGCGCGCAACGCTCGTCAGTGGGTCGCCGACCTGGAGCGCAAGGAGCGTGAGCGCAGTGGCATCTCCACACTACGGGTGGGCTACAACAAGGTCTTCGGCTATTACCTGGAGGTCAGCAACTCGCAGCTTGCCCGCGTCCCGTCCGACTACATCCGCAAGCAGACACTCTCGACCGGCGAACGCTACATCACGCCAGACCTCAAGGAGTTCGAGGCGCTGATCCTTAACGCGCAGGAGAAGAGCGTCAAGCTGGAGCAGGAGTTGTTTGCGGCGCTGCGCGCGGAGGTGGCCGAGCGCTGGGCCGAGCCGATCCTACGCACGGCGCGCGCGCTGGCGGAACTGGATGTGACGCTGGCGCTGGCTGAGACGGCGGCGCGCCACAACTACTGCCGTCCTGAACTGGACGAGAGCGACGCGATTCACATCGTCGCCGGGCGACATCCGGTCGTCGAGGCGAGCCAGACCGAGACGCCGTTCATCCCCAACGATACCGAGATCGCCACCAGCGGCGCGCAGATCGTGCTGCTGACCGGACCGAACATGGCGGGCAAGTCCACCTATCTGCGCCAGGTCGCGCTGATTACCTTGATGGCGCAGATCGGCTCGTTCGTCCCAGCGGAGGCGGCGCGCATCGGGCTGGTGGACCGCATCTTCACGCGCATCGGCGCGCAGGATGACCTTGCCACCGGGCAGAGTACGTTCATGGTCGAGATGGTGGAGACGGCGAACATCCTGCACCACGCGACGCCGCGCAGCTTGGTGATTCTGGACGAGATCGGGCGTGGCACCAGCACCTATGATGGGCTGGCCATCGCCCGCGCCATCGTCGAATACCTGCACAACAACGCGCGTTGCGGCGCGAAGACGCTCTTCGCCACGCACTATCACGAACTGGTCGAGGTGGCGCGCATCTTGCCGCGCGTTCGGGCCTATAACGTCGCCGTCACCGAGGAGCAGGGCGAGGTGGTCTTCCTGCGCAAGATTGTGCCCGGCGGCGCGGACAAGAGCTACGGCATCCACGTGGCGCAGCTTGCCGGCATCCCACGCCAGGTGGTGCGCCGCGCCGAGGAGGCGCTGGAAGAGTTGGAGCGCAAAGGCGACGCGCGTGGCAGGCGCAAGGCGATGCGCGATCTCGGTCCGCCGGTGATGCCGCAGGCGCTGCAACTGACGCTCTTCGCCTCTGAGCCGGACCCGCTTGTCGAAGAGTTGAAAGCGCTGGCGGTAGACGAGATGACGCCGCTGGAGGCGCTGACGACGCTCTATGAACTGCAACGCAAAGCGCGCGAAGGCTGATCTTCAACGTTCAATGACGTAGTCTGTCATACTGAGCGCATCAGCGTGATACGAGCGCTTGAATTTCGGCTGCTGGATGGATAGAGATAGGGCGCACATGGATTGGCGAGCATATATTCACTCTGATCCAGATATTCTGGTCGGAAAGCCTGTCGTGAAGGGCACTCGGCTCTCGGTCGAGTTTCTGCTTGGCCTATTCGCCGCTGGGTGGACTAGGGAGCAGGTTCTCGATAATTACCCAACACTGACGCAGGAGGCGCTGCAAGCGGCATTCGCGTTCGCGGCAGAATCAGTGCAAAATGAGGCGCTGTTTTCCGTGCCGACTCAGAGCTAATCATGCGCTGGCTCGCCAACGAAAATATCCCGCTGGCCAGCATCCGGCAGTTGCGCGCTGCAGGACATGATGTCGCCATCATTGAGGCGCGCCGGGGAGCGATGATACGGCGGTCTTGGCGCGTGCAGCCCAAGAAGGTCCATTATTCTGACATTTGACCGCGACTATGGCGAGTTGATTTACAAGCGGTGGCTAACGCCACCGCTGGGAATTGTTTACTTCCGCATCATTCCGTCTACGCCAGAGGAGCCTGCGGAACGCCTGCTTCAAATCCTGGCAACTTCGGGGTTTTCCTTTGAAGGCAGATTCACAATTCTCGAACCTGGACAAGCACGCCAACGCGCTCTTCCCTAAAATGTGCGAATCGCGTTCACGCTAGCTAATGCAGGCGGATCGCGTTGCCCTGCTTGTCAGTGAAGTTGCCGGTGATGATGAAGATGAGATCGACGATGTAGCCGATACCAAAGAGGCCGCCGGTGAAGAGCCAGATCAGGCCTGTGCCGATCTTGCCGACATAAAAGCGATGGATGCCGAGCACGCCGACGAAGAGGCAGAGCAGGAACGTCGCCCAAAAGTCTTTGTCGCTGGTTCGCTGCATCGGACTATCCTTTCACACGGTCCATCTGTCACGCGCCAGCCTGCGCTTTGCTCGGTCATGCTCTAATGAAAGACGACATCCACGCTTGTGACTGACGCTATTGTATGAGCGGCCAGTTGATACATGTCAAGTTTTTTCGCGGCGACTTGCTGACGCCTCCCTCCCGCTCGATACTGGTGAACGAGAGAAGTCGGTATCAAGCGCGTCGTACGTCCCGGCGGGTCAGAAAGGGAGAGAGGCTCGTGGATGAACCTATCGAGTTGGAGAGCGCGCGACTGGTGATTCGAGAGGTAGCTCCCGACGATTTGCCTTTGCTGCTACCCGTCTATCTGTCAAATCCAGAATATGTCGCGCAAAGCGAGGGATCGCAGGGCGAGGCGGGCTATTTTGACCTGGAGATGTTCCAGCGCGACTGGCAGATCGCCCAGATGACGCCAGGACGGCATATGCTTGGCATGTATCTCAAAGGGACGAGCGAGGCGGTCGCCTTGGCAGATTTCCTGGAAGAGAATCCCGAGGATGGTCAGCCATTGCTCGGTTTCCTCATGATCGCTCGCGCGCGTCAGCGCCAGGGACTTGGAACCGAGGCGTTCGCGTGTCTCGCCGAGTACTTCAAGAATCATTATGGCTGGCCGTCGCTCCATGTTGGCGTTATGAAGACCAATATGGCCGCGTTGGCGTTCTGGCGGGGCCTGGGATTCCATGAGACTCCAACGGACGACGACGCGGCGAGAAAGCGACATGTGACGCTCCAGCGAGCGCTATGAATGTGCAGTTTGGCAGGTATCATGGGCAATAAGACTGAGAGGCGCTATGAGCGGGTGGGAAAGCTTCTTCGTCGCGCAGGTGGGCGCTTCGGCGGCGGTGGCTGGCCTCGTCTTCGTCGGCGTCTCGATCAACCTGGATAAAATTCTCAAGTACGCTGGGCTCCCAGGGCGCACTCTGGAGGCGCTGATCGTCCTGATCCTGGCGCTGATTACGTCCTCACTCATGCTGGTTCCAGGTCAGTCAAACACGCTCATTGGCGCCGAACTGCTAGGTGTTGGCTTGCTCGCCTGGATCTGGATAGTGACTCTGGATGTCCTGAACCTGCGGCAGCTCGAACCTCGCTACCGGAAGGCATGGGTACTCCTCCGCGTCGCGCTATCCCAGTTTGCGACTCTGCCCATTATCATCGCGGGCGCCGTGACACTGGCCCAGGGAACCGCAAACTTCTACTGGCTTGTTCCCGGCGTAATCTTCTGCTTCCTCGTCGCCTTTTTCGACGCCTGGGTACTGCTCATCGAGATCAACCGCTAAGCGGACTGGATACAGCTTTCGCGTCGCCCATCTCGCAATACCGCATGTATGCCCAACAGGCGGCGACCTAGAGGTGTTCAATCAGCGCTCTAGGCGATGAACCTCAGGGCTGGAAGCTTGGCAGCGCGAAAAGCCCAAAGATAAAGACGAGGTAGAGCGTAAAGAGCGCCAGGTAGATATAGCCCATCACCAGACCTGCGATAGCCATGCCTCGACCATGTTCCATGCCGCCCAGACGATTGATCTGCGCGAGCGCGATATGACCGAAGACGATTGCGGGGATTGCGGCAAAGACGCCTCCCGCGCATAGGCCCAGTATTCCGCAGACCAGGCTGGTGATCGCAAAGCCATTCGTGCGCGGATAGAGCATCGGGGTCGCATACGGAGCGCCATATGCAGGCGGATATGGATATGCCGGAGGCGGTGGATAAGGCGCATAGGGAACAGATGGCGTAGATGAATACTTTGGCGCCGATGGATATTCTGGCGGCGGAGGGTAGGCTGGACCATCTTGTCGCGATGGCGATTCCTCTGACATGCTGTCTCTCTCTTGAACCGGAATGAACAGGCTCTATCAACTGTGCGCTGATTATACACCTGTCTCGTTCGCAAGACTCGACGCAATCTTCGCGAGTAAAGCGTCAAGAGACGCAGTTTCGTCACCAGTCAGCGACGACGCGAAGTAGCGCAGGATGCCGCGCTCGTAGAAAGGCCAGGCTCCGCGCATTGCTTCCACTCCAGCTTCGGTGAGAACGGCGTATGCCCCGCGCCGGTCCTCGCCGACGCGATCACGCGTCAGCAGTCCTTCGGCTTCTAGTCGGTCCACCAGCCGGGTCAGGCCGCTACGACTGAGGACAACGTGTCGCGCCAGTTCTGCCATGCGCAGCCGTCGCTCTGGCGCCTCGTACAACTCAATCAGCACGTCGTAGGAGATCAGGGGCAGCCGGCCGCCGCGCTGGAGATCGCGATCAATTGCGTCCACAATGCGCCGATGCAGCGTCAGAAACTGCCGCCAGGTCGCTAATTGGATGTCAGATAGCTCGCTCATGGCGCCAGCATACCATACGTGCTGTTGCGCTGACAACTATTGACTGCGCACATATCTCTCTGATACAGTCTTCTTAGTTGTCTGTACAACCATTCGCAAGACAACTAACTCTATGGCAGAAAGGTGAAACGATGAAAGCTCCATTGTGTCCGGTGGCGGAGATTCCTGGCGAGGGGGTGAAAGAGGTTGACTTTTGCGGGCGGCCCGTGCTCGTCTATCGTGTCGAGGGTGAGCCGCGCGCCATCGCGAACGTCTGCCTGCATCTTGGCGGACCGTTACAGGCGGATGGCGACAAATTCGTCTGTTCCTGGCATGGCGCGGAGTATGCGTGCGCGGATGGCCGTCGCCTCTCAGGTCCGGTTCGTCAGGACGCGCGCCTGATGCGCCTGCCAACGCGCGTCGAGGACGGCGTGCTCATGTACGTGTATGGCGAGTGAGCGCGGGATCTAGCTCGGCTTCAGGCATGAGGTCATCCAGCAGCCCATCGCGGACGGCGGCGGCTAGCGTCTCGATGTCAGGCGATGGCGGGCGATCGTCGTCGAGATGTGGAACGATGCCACGCACCGCCTCATGCGCCGCCAGGACGCCCTTTCCGGGCTTGAGCGGCAGGCGGAAGTCCAGCCCCTGTGCGGCGCAGAGCAGCTCGATGGCAACGACGCGATACGCCAGGTCCAGCGCCTGTTGCAGCTTGATCGCCGCCGTCGCGCCCATGCTGACGAAGTCCTCCATCCCAGCGGAGGTCGGGATGGAGTCAACACTCGCCGGGTGCGCCAGCACTTTGATTTCGTTAACCAGCGCGGCGGCGGCGTATTGCGCGATCATGTACCCCGAGCGGACGCCTGGGTCCGGCGTCATGAAGAGCGGTATCGCATCTGGACGTGTGTCCCAGTCATGTGGCCCGACGAGGTAATACGTGCGACGCTCGGCGAAGCTCGCCACCTGCGCCAGGGCGATTGCCAGGAAGTCGAGCGCGAGCGCGAGCGGCTGGCCGTGGAAGTTGCCGCCGGTGAGCACGTCGCCCTCGGCGGGGAAGATCAACGGATTGTCCGTGACGGAGCCTAATTCGGCCTCGAACACGTTCTCACAGTACGTCAGCGCGTCACGCGCCGCGCCGAGGACCTGTGGCGCGCAGCGCAGCGAGTAGGGGTCCTGCACACGCCCACAGTCGGCATGGCTCGGATTGATCTCGCTTTCGACTAGCAGTGTGCGTAGCCGCGCCGCCGACCGCGCCTGCCCTGGCTGTGGGCGCAGCGCGTGGATGCGCGCGTCGAGCGGGACGTAGCTGCCCAGCAGCGCCTCCAGGCTCATCGCGACGGCGACCTCGGCTGCGCGCAACAGGCGCCAGGCGTCAGAGATCGCCAGCGCGCCGACCGCCTCCATCACATGCGTCCCGTTGATGAGCGCCAGCCCCTCCTTCGCGCTCAATTCGATGGGAGCCAGTCCCGCGCGCTTCAGAGCTTGTGCGCCGGTCATGCGCTCACCGGCGTACATCGCCTCGCCCTCGCCGATCAAGACCAGGCTGAGATGCGCCAGGGGAGCGAGATCGCCGCTCGCGCCGACCGAGCCGCGCTTCGGAATGACGGGTGTGACGCCTGAGTTGAGCAGACCGAGCACTAGTTCAACGAGTTCGACACGCGCGCCAGAGTGCCCGCGTGAGAGGCTATTGGCGAGGAGCAGCGTCACCGCTCGTGTCGTCGGGACATCGAACGGCTCGCCGACGCCGCTGGCGTGGCTGCAGATCAGGTTGCGTTGCAGCGCGGCGAGCTGGTCGCGTGGGATGGCGACGCGGCTGAGGTGACCAAAGCCCGTGGTGACGCCGTAGACCTGCCGCCCCTCATTCTCGATGCCCTCGACAACGGCGCGCGCGGTACGGATGCGCCCAACGGCCTCAGCGGAGAGGTGTACTGGCGCGTTCGCGCGGGCGACCGCGACAACCTCGCCTAATGTGAGCCTGGAGCCGTCGCGGCCAAGCGTGATCTCTGGTCGGTCCGCCGCATGCTTTGGCCTTGCGCTGTGATGGTCGCTTGCGGGTCTATTCGCCGCTCGTCCTGGCATCGTCGCCTCACTCCTCCACGCTCCATCGCGTGGCGTCTCGCAATGAGCAGTTGTCGTTGCGCGCCTTCGCTCCTGCATGTGATGGTTTCTGGCGCGACGCCTTGTATTGTATCATGCCTCAGGGGCGCATTCGATCACGATTCAGGCAAGCGCGCGTTGTGCTGCGGCGCTACCGCACAGGTAGGAGACGGGTAGGACACCGATGGATATCGCAGACGACATCGCCGCGATTCTAGAGCCGCTTGGCGGCCGTACTGCGTTCGCCGCGCACCTCTTTCTTCCAAAGACTGCGCCACATAGCCGCCATGGCGACGATGACCGCGAGCCAGCGCCACAGGCTGAGAGGGATTCTCAGTTCGCACTCAACGCAGGCGTGACCTTCCCAGCGGCAGGTCTGGCGAAGCTGCCAGTCGCGGTGGAATTCCTGCGGCGTGTCGACCTGGGCCAGTTTGATCTCGCCGAGCGCTGGGACACCTCAACAGCGCCACGCGCTGGCGGCTCCGGCGTGCTCGATTTCCTCGATCCTGCGACGCAGTTGACATTTGGCGAGTTGTGTACGCTCATGCTGATCGTGAGCGACGACACCGCCGCCAATGTACTGCTCGATCTAATCGGCATAGGCGAGGTCAACGAATCGCTCAGCCGGATGAAACTCGATCACACCAAGCTTGTGCGTCGCTTCATGGACTTCGAGGCGCGCGCCGGGCGGCGCGACAACGTGACCTCAGCAGGTGACATGCTGACCCTGCTCTCGCTCGCGCAGCAGAATATGTTGCCCGGCGCGCGCTGGCTGCGCGAGACGCTCAGCGCGCAACAGCGCTTCATCGAGCTCGGCGCCGGCTGGCTGCCGACTGAGGCGCAATGGGCGCACAAGGATGGCCTCTTGTCCGATGTCGCGCATGACGCCGGTCTCCTGAGTGGCCCGCGTGGAACCTGCGGGTACTGCGTCCTCACCGCCGAACAAAACAACTTACCCGCTGCGCGCTCCGCCATCGGGCGCGTCGTGCGTCTGCTCTGGAACGCCTGGCTCGACGACACAACCGCCTCATTCTGAAAGGACAGCGTTATGCCGGTCTATCCCTATCGCGGCGTCTGGCCAACCGTCGCCGAGGACGCCTTCATCGCGCCGACAGCCGTGTTGATTGGCGCTGTGACGGTCGAGATGGGCGCAAGCGTCTGGTTTGGCGCGGTAATTCGCGGCGATGTCGCCCCTATCCGCATCGGCGCGCGCTCCAATGTCCAGGACAACTGCGTGCTGCACGCCGACGAGGGCATACCTTGTGAGATCGGAGCTGACTGCACGCTGGGGCATGGCGCGGTCGTCCACGGCGCGAAGATCGGGGAACACACACTCATCGGCATGCGCGCGACCGTGCTGAATAGCGCCGAGGTGGGCGCGGAGTGCATCCTCGCCGCCGGTACGGTTATCCCTGAGGACAAGCGCATCGAAGCCGGCCAATTGGTGATGGGAGTTCCAGGCAAAGTCGTCCGTCCGATCACCGAAGCCGAACGCGAGCGCATCTACGACGGCGTCAAGCACTACGCTGAGCGCGCGCAGGAGTACCGCCGCATGCTTGTGGAGTTAGGCCAGGCGCGCGATCACTAGCGCCGTGAGTCGGAATTGATCTGGACTCTTCACCGGGCAATCTAAATCCCTTGACATTCGACGCCTTTGCGTTTAATATTGAACATGAATTCCGGTTCTTGAAAAGGAGGCGCATGATGGACCTTGCTCGGACACTTGGCGCGACCAGAGAGCTTCGCCTGCCACAAGGCACGCTGCGGTACCATGACCGTGGCGCGGGACCAACCCTCGTATTCGTCCATGGATTGCTGGCGAACAGCGTCCTCTGGCGTGACGTAATCGCCGAGCTTGCGTCGCGGTTTCGCTGCGTTGCGTTGGATCTCCCACTCGGCGGACATACGCTGCCAATGCCGGACGCTGATCTGACGCCACCTGGGATGGCGCGCCTGGTCGCCGACGCTTTGGCTGCTCTCGACTTGGAGGACGTCACGCTCGTCGGCAATGACACCGGCGGCGCGATCTGCCAGATCCTCATCGCCGAGCGGCCCGAACGCATCGGACGGCTCGTCCTGACCAACTGCGACGCCTTCGAGCAGTTTTTTCCACCGCTCGTGCAGCCATTCCACACGCTGAGCGCCCGCTTCGGCGAGGGGTTCACGACGCTGATGGCGCGCGTGCTCCGTTTCCGTTCAGCGCAACGCCGCTTCATGGCCTCGGTAGCAAAACGTCGTTTCGATGATGAGACGCTGGACGCCTATTTCGGCGCATTCCTGAGCGACCCGCTGGTACGGCGTGACGCGGCGCGCTTCATGGCGAGCGTCTCGAATCGCTATACCCTTGCCGCTGCGCGCTCCTTTGGCGAGTTCGAGCGTCCCGTCCACCTCGTTTGGGGAGAGAACGACCTGTTCTTCTCAGCGAGGCTCGCCAAACGGCTACAAGCCGCCTTCCCGCATGCTACACTCCACTGGGCGCCAGAGTCGCGGGCGTTCGTGCCCGAGGACCGGCCAAGGTTGCTGGCGCGCACGATTGTGGAGTTTGCCCATGCCGGAGTCCACGCCTGACCATTTGTCTGGATACTCATCCTTTACGCGACCCAATCTGCTGGCTGGGCAGCAGTTTCCACCTCCGCCGCAACAGGAGCGCAGCCGCCGAAAGCGTGAGGCGCTTCTCGGCGCGGCGTTGGAGATGTTTGCCGAATATGGCTATGAGCGCGCAGGCGTCGAGGCCATCGCCCGTCGCGCTGGCGTCGCGGTCGGCGCGTTCTACCAGCATTTCACCTCCAAGCGCCAGATTCTGCTCGTCCTGATGGACCGGTTGCTGGAGGAAGTGGAGGGCGTGATGGCGCCTGCTCCTGGCGACGTTCCGGGCGCTATGCGCTCGCTGATTCGGAGCACGCTGCGTCAGGGCCTGTCCGTCGATTGGGCGTATCGAGGAGCGTATCGCGCCTGGAGAGAGGCGGCGCTGGTAGACGACGAACTCCGCGCATTGCAACTGGCGGTGGAGCAGTGGGCGGCGAACAGGCTGATCATGATGCTGCGCGCATTATCACAGGCGCCGCATGCTCGCGCAGTGGCGCATGTTGAGGAACTGGGCTGGGCGCTCAGCCTGCTGTTCTGGCGCCTGGCCGAGGAGGCGCTGCCAGAACCCGATGCGCTAATCGAGACGCTTACCGACGTGATCTATCACACGCTCTTCGAGGATGCGGCGGAGTGACGAGAGCGCGACGCGCCTGGCTCCACTCGCGCGCGCGCCCGCTGGGAGCGTGGCTTGCGTTTTAACTGGAAGGCGAGCGGCAGCAGGTCCGGAAGCGCCAGATCACGCGCGACGCCATCCACATAGTAGATCGCCTCTGGCGCTAATTCCGCCAGCCATTGCCGGCAAGCGCCACAGGGCACGCGCGCCTCATCTGAGGCGTCCTCTGGCGCGTCGATGCAAGCGATTGCGACTTGGATGACACGCGGCGTGGCGCCTGCGGGAAGCATCTGAAAAAGACTCGCCAGGGCGACACGCTCGGCGCAGATCGTCAGGCCATAGGATGCGTTCTCGACATTCGCTCCGGTCGCCACCAGCTCGCCCTCTGGCGTGTCCATCACTGCCGCCGCGCCCACGCGGAAGCGCGAGTATGGCGCATAGGCATGTTCCGCCGCCGCGCGCGCCGCAGCCACCAACGCCTTTCGCTTCATTGCTTCATCTCTCCTCGCCCACGCATTGTCGTCCGTCATGTAAGGTCTATTCTACCGTAAACAAGCGTTCTTGCCCGAATATGCGTCTTTTGCGGTCTCCGCACGTCTAATAAGTGCTACGATTTGAGGTGAACGATACCGCCCATTCACACGAGCGGGCGTTGATAGCGCATAGACTGCCAAGACGGCTTGCGGGAGGGTGAGAGTGTCGCTGCTTGAGCTGCCGCCGGAGGTCGCCGACACGCCGCCTGCCGTCACGACGTCTCAATCTGAGCCTGCTCAGGAGCAAGACGCGACTCAGGCGCCAGCGGGCCAGACTGTTGCGAAGCGCGACCGCCCACCAGCCTGGGCGCTGGAATGGGGCTTCTGGCTGACCCTCGCCTTTGGCGCGACGTTGCGCCTCCTGCCCCTGCGTTTCTCGCCCTTTGGCATCGACTCTGCCTTACTGATGATCGAGGCCAACCGCGCGGCCACGCAGGGTGTAGTCCCCGGCACGGGCATCTTCAACTCGCTGCTCGCGCTCAACCCACCGCTCTACACCTATATCCTCTTGCTCTTCGCGCGCCAGCCCTTCGGCATGACGCTCTTGACAGCGCTCGCCAACGTCGCGGGCGTCGTCGCACTCTACTTCTTCGCGCGCCGCCACTTCGGGACGCTTGTGGCGACCGTCGCGGGGCTGCTCTACGCCACCGCTGGTTACGCCGTCTACATGTCTACTTTCATCTGGCAGCAGACGATTCTGCCGCCGCTGATCATCGCGGCGTTGATCCTCCTCTTCGAGGGAGCCACACGCGGGCGGCGCTACTGGCTCATCCCACACGTCGCGCTGGTTGCGCTGTTGATTCAGCTCTACCCGGTGATGGCCTCGATGCTGGCCCTGACAATCGTGGGCGCGATTATGGCCTGGCGAACGATTCGCTGGTGGGAGCCGCCGCTGGCCCTCGTCGTTGGCGCGCTCTTCTTCCTGCCTACCGTCCTCTTCGAGGTCGCCAGCGACGGCTTCGATATCCCGATCTACCTGGCGTACCTTCGCGCGCCGAAAGCGCTCGACACGCAGGTCTTCTCAGCCCTCGGCCTGGCGATGGGTCCAGTCGATCAGGCGATCCTTGGCTCGGCGTCACTCTATGCCGATCTCGCGCCCACCTTCCACTGGCTGACCCCAGTGATCCTCGGCCTCGTCTATGCCAGCATGATCTGGCTCGCGCTGGCGGTCTTCGCGCCGATCCCGGTGGCGCTGTGGCGCCGCTCCTGGAAGCCAATTCCAGACGCCCTGCGTTCGCCGCGCTGGCGCGCCTATCTGCTCCTGCTGCTCTGGCCGCTGGCGTTCCTCGCGCTCACCATTCGCCACTCCAGCCCCGTCTACCCACACTATGTCTTTGTGCTGCTGCCGGTCCTGTATGTCAGCATGGGAATCTTCCTCGTGCGCTTCCCGATGCTCGTCGGGCGCGCGTTGCCGAAGCTCTATCTGGTCAGCCTGGAGCCGCTGCTGGGGCGCGCATCAGGCAAACCAATCCTTTGGTGGCTGGCTCACCCTGATGCGGCGCCGCGACTCAGCCGTGCGCCACGCTACCTCTTCCTCTGCGCGACGGGCGTCCTGCTGGCCGCGCAAGTGCTCACGACTATCCTCTTCATGGGGACAATCGCGCTGGGACAGGGCGCGACACCGGATAGCGGCACGGGCATTGCGGGCTATAACACCGTCTTCGCCGCCGCCGAGCGCGCGGCAAGCGCTCTAGGCTCGCGCGACATCTACATCGCGGCGGACCAGAAGAACCCCTACCTTGGTCAATACTGGGTGGCGCAGCGCAACAGCGTCGCCCGGCCAGGAGATGCCCACTGGACCAGCTATCAGGCGAACGACTGTATCCTGACGCCGGGCGCGGGTGAGCGTCCCGATGTCCTGATTGCGAGTGACACGACCGGCATGGCCGTGCGCGAGGTGATCGCCGAGGCGGGCGGCGCTCCTATCACCACTCCACAGATCGCGCCGGGCATTCCGGTTCCGATCTATGCCGTGCAGCCCCAGCCCGCCAGCGCGCAACCATCCATCGCCACCGCCAACGGCGAGCTACGCCTCGAAAGCGTGACGCTGGCGCCCGCGGACGCGCAGTTCCCCGCGCGGCTTGTCACCCGCTGGACCGTGTTGAACTCGACGCCAGTTGGTCCTGCCGTGAACCAGTATCACCTCCATGCCCTCTTCACCACGCCGCAGGGAACACTACTGGACGCTTTCTCGCACTGCGCGCCGACGTCCTGGCGCGCCGGACAGGGTCTCACGATGCTGACTCCGCTGCCCGCAGGATTGCCCAGCGACTACGCCACGACACTCACCACGCCGCCCACCGGCAAGCGACACACCGTTGCGCGCATCCAGTTGCTCGTCGAGCGTGACACACACACCTGGTATCGCCCGAAGCTCAGCCAGATTCCACTGATCGGCTCGATCCCGCTGGAGACGGCGAAAGAACTGACGGTCAACCGTGTCGTGCTGCCGATCGGTGCGACGCCCTCCAATAACCTGATCTCGCCCTTCGCCACCGATTTCAGCGCCGCGACGATCACCGTGCCCAACCAGCGCATCACCTACGAGCGGGCTGCCGATCCACAACGCACGAATAGGTGAAATTACGCCCGTCACTCCAGATCCGGCAGTGGCGGCAGACGCAGTGGGACTGGCGTCGACTGCACGATGGAGGTCGTGGTCGTGCCATAGACGAGGAATTGATCGAGCAGGCGATCAAGCTGGTCGATGGCGGGGAAATGCGCCTTGAGGATGAAACAATCCTCGCCCGTGATGCGGTGGCACTCCACCACTTCGGGAATGCTGCGCGCCAGTTCGGCGACTCTGGGAAGCTGCCCTGGATCGGGCCGGACACGAATGTAGGCGGTGAGCGGCAATCCCAGCGCCGCCGCATCGAGGTCGAGCCGGTAGCCGCGAATGATTCCAGCCTCTTCCAGACGGCGCACGCGCTCCGTGACGGCTGGCGCCGACATGCCGATGCGACGGCCAAGCGCCGTCATCGTGAGGCGTGGATCGCGTCGCAACTCCTCCAGGATACCGACATTCACTTCGTCGAGCGCAGCATGTGGCGCCGCATAAGTGAAAAGCTGCGTTTCCCTTGCATCCGAAGGTTTTCTCATGCCGTTACCCTCGTATCCGTATGTTCATGTGCTCATACACATCATACTCTATCCCTATCGGGGTACGCGATATGATGGAAGGTTGAGGATATGGCGGGTCCAGTCGCGTTGCGGGCGCGAAGAGCGACGACCGTGCCACCACAGGCATACTTCGTGGTCAGCGCAGTCTTCCACTATCTTGGGCCAGCATTCGCGGTCCTGCTCTTCGCGCATGTCGCCACGCTCGGTGTCGCCTGGCTGCGCATCGCCAGCGCCGCGCTGATCTTCGCTGTATGGCGACGACCCTGGCGCGCTTTCGCGGGAAGCTCGTGGGCACAGCGCCGCACGCTGCTCATGTTGGGGGCTACCCTCGGCGCGATGAACGCCACCTTCTATCTCGCTATCGCGCGTTTGCCGCTGGGAACCGTCGGCGGCATCGAGTTCCTCGGCCCGATTCTTCTCGCGGCGCTGGGGACACGCACGCTGCGCAACGTTTTCGCGCTTGTCCTGGCGGTGGCGGGGGTCTGGTTGCTCACCGACGTGCGGCTGGCCGGGGAGCCACTGGCATTCATCTTTGCGTTCGCCAACTGCGCGCTCTTCATGCTCTACGTGACGCTCGGCCATCGCATTGCCCAGGATGGCGGCGCGACAGGCATCGACCGGCTTGGCGCGGCGATGCTCATAGCGTTGGTAGTTGTCAGTCCGATTGGTCTCGCCGATGCGGCGCCGACATTCACACAACCCCTCTTGTTGCTAGCTGGCATTGGCGTGGGCGTCTGCTCCTCGGTCATCCCTTATGTCTGTGATCAGTTGGCGCTGGCGCGCCTCTCGCGTGCAACCTTCGCCTTGATGCTCGCCCTGTTGCCGGCGTTTGCCAGCGTCATCGGCGTGATCGTTCTGCGGCAAATCCCCGCCCCAATCGAGGTGGCTGGCGTTGCGCTCATCATCGGCGGCGTCGCTCTGCGTCGCGAGCAGGCGAACTCCTGAGACCTATTGCGCGGTCAACTCACGATGGACGAGGCGCTGGAAGTGGCGCAGCGCATGCTCGCGGCGCATCATCAGCTTGCCCTGGTCGTAGAAGCCGGAGCGCAGCCCGCGCTGGACCGACTCGCAGAGGACGATGTCCTCTTCCTGGACCTGGTCGATGAAGCGCACGAAGTCCTGTTCCTCCTGCTCGCTGACCTCGTCCGCGAAACAATACTCGTAGACCGCCAGTGTGTGATGCTCGTCTATCGGGACAATCAAGTTGAGCGAGACGTTGCCGGGGCCGGGATAGATATTGATGGTGAAGTTGGGCCAGAGATAGGCGTAGAAGCCCGCCTCGACGCCACCACGCAACTCGTAGAGACCATCTTTGCCCTCACGCGCCGAATCACGCGCGGGTCCGGCCTGCGTAGAAAAATAGTCGTGCTCGGTGACGACGTACTTATCCAGATCAATCAGGTCGGTGAAGGAGGGGTGCGCCACCGGGCAGTGGTAGCATTCGAGGTAGTTATCCATCACCACCTTCCAGTTCGCCGCGATCTCGTAGGTGCGGCGCACCCGGCGGTGGATGCCATCCAGCCGTAACCCCGTCGCGTCCACCAGCGCGGGCAACTCGCCGAGGTAGTGGCTCAGCGGCTTCGCCTCGGCGTCGAGGGTGACGAAGATGAACGGCCCCCAGGTCTCCAACCGCAGCGGGCGCAGCGGATACGCGGTCGTATCGAAGCCCGGCTCGTCCTTCATGCCTGGCGCGGCGCGCAGCCTGCCGTCGAGGTTATACGTCCAGGCGTGGTAGTGGCATTGTAGCGTCTTACGGTTGCCGCACGCCTCGCGTACGACCTGCGCGCCACGGTGACGGCAGACATTTGCGAAGGCGCGCATCTCGCCACCCTCGCCGCGCGTGATGACGATGGGAACCTCGCCGATGGTCGCGGTGACGAAATCACCGTGGCGCGCAAGCTGGTCCGTCATGTCCACATACTGCCAGCTTTTGCGGAAGATACGCCGCTGCTCCAGCGCATAGATCGCCGGATCGGTATACCACTCCGCCGTCAGTGTATAGCCGCGCTCCAACGCCTCGCCCATCTGCTCCGCCTGCTCTGCTGTGATCGGCGTAACCAAATCTTTCTCCATACACTCCTCATATCATGGCTGCTGGTCTTGGCTGGTAGAGCTGCGCTTCGAGTAAGTTAGAATCCACCACCACCTCCTCCGCCCCCACCGCCCGCGCCACCGCCGCCCCCACCTGCTCCGCCGCCTCCACCGCCACCTGCTCCTCCACCATAATGCCCGCCAGCCCCAAACCCAGACCACAGGCCAATTGCCCAGCGTTGTTGGTAGGCAGGCACGAGCGGTGGACGTAGTGAGCGATCAATACTGCGCCAGAGGGGGACAGCTGAGGCAGTTTTGCCAATTCGATCAAGCCCCAGATAAGATGGCGCATCGCCATGGTCGCGCGCCGATGCGAAACGCTTTGCCAGAAATCGCCTGGCGCCCAGCGCAACAGCGTATGGGAGCGCCTCATCTAGATCAACATGCTCATCTGGATTGCGCGCCGCTTCTTCTAGCCCCCGCAAATACCCTCTCCATTGGGCCGCCGCAGCCTCGCCCTTTGGCGTCGTTTCAGGTCCCCAGAGCGCGAGAACAACGCAACCCACCGCCACTCCAATCAACGCGCCGAGCCCAATCAATCCCCACGCATCCTCACGGGTAAGCGCGCTGAAGAACGCAAAGAAGGCGACTACTGACGCGACAATGGCGAGCGCATAGAGCAATCGGCGTCGCTCAAAGAATCTGGAATCGAACCAATGCCGACTGTAAAGCCCCTTCCTGATCGCTATCTCCACCTGTCCCCAACCCGCACGATTCTTCCGCAGATCCTTCGCGGATATTGCGCCTTCTGACGTATGTGAATGCTCAAGTAACGACCAGATAGCGTGCTCCGCGTCTGGCTCGACCCGTTGTTTATGATGCTCGTTGAGCCGGATCACGACGCCATCGTCTTCATCATACGCGAGTTCAATTAGGTCTTGACGCGCCATATCAAACAGGGTCGCCTGCAACAGATCGCGAGTCAGGCGCCCGCGCACAATCGCTCCCGCCAACGCAGGCGCAAGGTCGTTCGGCGGGGTAGCTCTCTCTGCCTTTGCGGGAAGACGGTGCGCGCCATCGCGAACCCATCGCCAGGCCAAGTAGGCGAGAATCGCCAGCAGAAAAGCTATTATGTTCGCCGGGAGGCGCTCAAACAGCCAGGGATTGGCGCTCTGCCCAGGAAGAGGTGTAGTGAGGTCGTGTGTAACTGCGTCAAGCCCTGCCGCGATGGCTTGCGCTACCTTGCCCTGCAGAAGCAGCGGGGCCATGACTTCATCATAAGTGCGCTGCAGCTTACTTTCGGGAAGCGCGCCGCCATTCACATGCTTCTGCCCCGCGAAGAGAAAGGCCTGACCATGTTTCAGGTTACCGGGCTGAAGATTAAAGTACATGACGAAGCCATCGCGCGCGCCTGGCTTTGACTCGATATCCCAAGCCGTCATGAGATTTTGCGCGTCCTGCCGCGTTTGGTCGCGTGTGGCGCTGCGCGCCTGAAGGTAGACAATGCAAGGCGCGCCTGCGTTCGTGAGGGCCTGCGCACGCGTCTCCAGGTCTTTGATCTCGGACGGGCTGAGTACGCCAGCGGTATCGTAGACCCGTTTTCCTGGTTCAGGTCCAGTGAGCGAAATTGCCGCGTGCGCTGTGAGCGCAAACGACAAGACGGCTATCACCGCAAGGGCGCTTGCCATGCCAGTGCGCGCCAATACCTTCATGCTGCCCCTTGGTCCTTTTGAGAAAGCATGGCATGAGCCATTCCCTGCATTGGCTCATCATAGCAGACGGGTCGTCAGCATTGTATGCGCCAGTTCGTGCGCTGCCGGTAGCGGGTAACGCCTGGAGGCAGTAGACGTCGCTTTGGCCCAACCGCTTGGCCCTGTGCTACAGTACGCCAGGGATGGTTAAGCACTGAACAAGACTGGCAAGGAGCGCACAGATGCGTATCGGCGCGGTGTTTCCACAGACCGAGATCGGCGGCGATCCCAGCGTCATCCGCGAGTATGTCACGGCGGTCGAGGAGATGGGCTTCGATCACCTCGTCATCTACGA
>DATAOM010000481.1:0-8191 GCA_036265775.1 Ktedonobacterales bacterium
GCTGATGTCGTCTTCACGCCCTCGTTCGGCGCGCGCATCTTCCATGTCTTCGTAAGCGCCTGGATGGTCGGCTCCTCGCTGGTGTTGAGCGTCAGCGCATGGCATCTCCTGCGCAAACGTCACGAGGAGCTGGCAAAGTCCGCGATCCGTGTCGCGCTGCCGGTCTTCGCCGTGCTTGCGTTTGTCCAGGTCTTTGTTGTCGGCTCCTGGATGGCGCTAGTTGTCACCGCCCATCAGCCGACCAAACTCGCTGGGATGGAGGGTCTCTGGCAGACAACGACCTGCGCGCCGCTCTATCTCGTCGGCTGGGTCGACCCCGCCACACAGACAACACATGGGATCGCGGTGCCATGTCTGCTCAGTTACCTGGCGTATTTCAATATCAACGCGCCGGTGACGGGGCTGGACGCCTACCCATCTGATCTGTGGCCGCCGCTCCAGCTCGCTTTCCAGGCGTACCACGCCATGATTGACCTGGGGATGGTCTTCATCCTCATCGGCCTCATCGGCGCGGTCTACTACTTCTGGGGGCGGCGCATCTTCACCACGCGCTGGGTGCTCTGGCTGCTGGTCCTGACGATCTTCTTCACCGAGCTGGCGACGCTGGCGGGTTGGTGGACGGCGGAGTTTGGCCGCCAGCCCTGGATCGTCTGGGATCTGCTCAAGACACAGAACGCCGTCTCGCCCACGCTCAACACCGCCGATGTCCTCATCTCGGTTGGTATCTTCGTGCTGATGTACGCCGGACTCTTCGTCCTCTTTCTCTACCTGCTCAACGGCGTTATCCAGAAGGGGCCGGAGCCACTGGAGGAGCCATCCAAGGAGGAGCCGCTGCCGGACACCTTCCGCGAGATCTTCCGTAGACGGCCACCGCGTACCGATCTGCCCGCGGAAGTATCAGCGCCGGCCTGACTTGTCGCAGCGCTTTTGGATAGGGGAGGACGCCATGTGGCTGAACGTGGTCTGGTATGTGCTGTTCATGGCGATCGTGGGTGGCTACCTGATCTTAGATGGCTTCGATCTCGGCGTTGGCATCCTGCATCCCTTCGTCGCCCGGACCGACACCGAACGGCGCATCGTCCTCAACAGCATCGGCCCGGTCTGGGATGGCAACGAGGTCTGGCTTGTCCTCGCTGGTGGAGTGCTCTTCGCCGTCTTTCCCTTTGTCTACGCCGCGCTCTTCTCCGGCTTCTACCTCGCTATCATGCTCGTGCTGCTCTGCCTGATCCTGCGACCGGTCGCCATCGAGTTCCGTAGCCAGCGCCCTGATCCCCGCTGGCGCGCCATCTGGGACTGGGTTTTCTTTGGCGCGTCGGCGGGGCTGGCGCTGCTGCTCGGCACAGCGCTCGGCGATATCCTCAGTGGAGTGCCGCTCGACGCGCAGGGGAATATTACGGTCAGCCTGATTGATCTCCTCAAGCCCTATCCACTGCTGATCGGCGTAACGACCGTCGCCATGTTCGCTATGCACGGCGCGCTCTACCTGGCGCTGAAGACCGAGGACGTGCTCCAGGCGCGCGTCAAAAGCTGGCTGCCGCGCCTCATGATCGCGTTCTTCGCGCTCAATACCTTCGTCGTCATCGGTACGGTGGCGCTGCGCAGAGAGGTGACGGAGCGCTACCTCACCCAGTACTGGCCGGTGATCTTTCCGGCGCTGGCGCTTGGCGCGCTCATCCTCTCCTGGTACATGCTGCAACGCTCGCGCTACCTTGAGGCGTTCGCCGCGTCGGCGGCGGTCATCGCGTTGCTCATCGTCTCGGTCGCGGTGGGCCTCTATCCGAATCTGCTGCTCTCGACGATCAGCCCCAGCTATAACCTGACCGCCTTCAACGCCGCGTCGGAGGCCAACACGCTCGCCGTCGCGCTCATCATCGCCGCGATCGGCATACCGCTCGTGCTGCTCTACACCTCCGGCGTCTACTATTTCTTCAAGGGCAAGGTCAAACTCGAGCGCGAGAGCTATTAGCATCGTGGAACCGCACGCAAACGCAGCCAGCGAGTCCATTGACCGGCGCGTCCTGCGGCTGGATGAGCGGGCGTTCCGCTGGATTACGCTCGCCGTCGCGCTGATGACGCTGGCGGCGGTGGCGCTGATCGCGCAGGCGCTGCTGCTGAGCCAGACCATCAGCCAGGTCTTTCGTAGCGGCCAGACGCTTGGCGCGGTTGTACCACTGGTCGTTCTGCTGCTCCTGCTGATCGGCGTACGTGCGGCGCTCCAATGGGGCGGCGAGGTCATTGCGCAACGGAGCGCCAGCCGGATCAAGCGTGATCTGCGCGTACGCCTCCTGCGACGACTGGGCCGGCGCACGCTCCCTACGAGCGACGAGCGCAGCGGCGAGTTGGCGCACACGGTCGTCGATGGCGTCGAGGCGCTGGATGAATACGTCACGCAATATCAGACGGCGCGCCTGCTCGCGGCGCTGGTTCCGGCGCTGGTCTTTCTCGTCGTCCTCTGGCTCGACCCGCTCTCGGCGCTGATTCTCGCCGTCGCCGGGCCGTTGCTCGTTCTCCTGCTTGCCGTCATCGGTTCCCGTACAAAGGATTTGAGCGAGCGCCGCTTCGCCGAGTTGCGCTGGATGAGCGCGCACTTCCTCGACATGCTGCAAGGCTTGACGACGCTCAAACTCTTTGGGAGGAGCAAAGAGCAGACCGAGACCATCGCGGAGATCAGCGAGCGCTTTGGCCGCACGACGATGCAAGTGTTGCGCACGGCCTTCCAGACCTCGCTCGCGCTCGAATGGGCCTCCGTCGCGGCCACGGCGCTCGTGGCGGTGCAGGTCAGCCTGCGCCTGATGGACGGACTGGCGTCGTTCGACCGTGCGCTGGCGGTGTTGCTGCTGACGCCAGAGTTCTTCCTGCCGCTGCGCCAGCTCGCCCTGAAGTATCACGTAGGAACGACTGGTAAGGCGGCGGCGCAACGCATTTTCGCGCTGCTGGACACTTCAGCGCCACAGGTGGCGCCAGCGTGGAATGGAGCCACCATCACGTGGGTTCCCGATGATAGTGATCTGCGCTTCGAGAACGTTCACCTCGCCTATGACAGCGGGACGCGGCCAGCGTTGCGCGGCCTGACGATGACGATTCCACACGGCAAGACAATGGCGCTCGTGGGAGCGACCGGCGCGGGCAAGACGACGGTGGCGCGCCTGCTGCTGCGCTTCGTCGAGCCGTCATCGGGCGCGATCTTTGTCAGTGGGAGACCGCTCATGGAACTCGATCCTTACGCGTGGCGCGCGCGCATCGGCTGGATCTCACAGCAGCCGCGTCTCTTCTATGGCACGGTCGCCGATAACCTGCGCCTGGCGCGACCAGCCGCCAGCCAGGAGGAGATGGAGGAAGCGGCGCGCATGGCCAACGCGCTCGACTTCATCCGTGCGCTGCCGCAGGGATTCGAGACGCCGGTTTACGAGGGAGGGGCGCGTCTGAGCGGCGGCCAGCGCCAGCGCCTCGCCATCGCGCGCGCGTTGCTGAAAGACGCGCCGCTGCTGATCCTGGACGAGGCGACGGCGCATCTGGATGCGGAGAGCGAGGCGCTCGTCCGCGAGGCTCTGAATCGCCTTGCGTATGGGCGCACGACGCTGATCATCGCGCACCGGCTGGAGATGGCGTATGGTGCCGACCAGATTGTTGTGCTGGATCGTGGGCAGGCCGTCGAGATGGGCGACCATCACTCCTTGCTGGCGACAGGGGAATTCTATCAGGCGCTGGTGGCGAGCTATGAGCGGGAGGCGGCGCGATGAAGACGCTCGCGCAGCTGCTCAGGCTGCTGGCACCCTTTTGCTGGTGGATCGCGCTCTCAATCTTGCTCGGCTTCGCCACCATCGGCTCCGGCGTCGGCCTGATGGCGATGTCCGCGTACCTGATCTCGAGCGCGGCGGTGGTCTCCTCGGTCGCGGAACTCTCGCTAGTGATTGCGGCGGTGCGCTTCTTCGCGCTCTCGCGCGCCGCCCTGCGCTACGTCGAGCGCTATCTGATCCACATGACGACCTTTCGCATTTTGACGCGCCTGCGTGTCTGGTTCTACTCGGCGCTGGAGCCGCTCGCGCCGGCGCGGTTGCAACAGTACCGTAGCGGCGACCTGCTGACACGCGTCGTCGCCGATATCGAGACACTGGAACACTTTTATGTGCGCGTTGTGACGCCGCCGATCGTGGCTGCGCTGGTCACTGCGCTCGCCTGCGCGATCCTTGGCGCGTTTGACGTCTGGCTCGCAGTGGCACTGCTGCTCTTCCTGGCGCTCACTGGTGTGGCGCTGCCGCTGGCTACGCAGTGGCTTGGGCGCGAGCCATCGGGGGCGCTCATCACGACCCGCGCTGAGTTGAACGCGCGCATGGTAGATCAGTTGCAAGGCGAGGAGGATTTGCTTGCTTTCGGTCAGGTAGAAACCTATCAGGAGCGCGCTCTGGCGCTGAGCGACCGGTTGAACCAGTCGCAGGAGCGCCTCGCCATGATCCGCGGGCTGAGTGTCGCGCTCGGCGGCCTGCTGGCAAGCTTGGCTGGCCTGACGATCCTCTGGCTGGCGATTCCGCTGGTCACTAGCGGGCGAATAGATGGCGTCTATCTGGCCCTCCTGCCTCTGACCGCCATAGCAAGCTTCGAGGCGGTTCAGCCGCTCTCGCAGGCGTTGCAGTACCTGGAGGCAAGCCAGACGGCGGCGCGACGGCTCTTCGAGATGATCGACAGCGAGCCAGTGGTCGCCAGTGGGCCAGATTTCTCTCCGCATCCGAATGACTATAGCCTGAGCGCGCGTCATCTCACATTCGCCTATGCCGAGGATGAGACGCCCACGCTAGAGGACATCTCGTTCACTGTGCCCAGTGGCGCCTGCCTGTTCGTTTTCGGGCGGAGTGGCGCGGGGAAATCTACCCTCACGCAACTCCTCCTGCGCTTTTGGGATTACCAGCAAGGGGAGATATTTCTCGGCGGACAGGACCTCCATAGCTTTCGCAGCGACGACATCCGCGCGCTAATGGGCGTGGTCGCGCAGGATACGTACCTCTTCAACGGAACCGTTCGTGACAACCTCCTGCTCGCTAAAGGCGACGCCACCAATGAGGAAATTGAGACGGCGGCGCGGCAGGCACAGCTTCACGCGTTTATTGAGACATTGCCAGATGGTTACGACACGCTAGTCGGCGAGAACGGCGCGAGGCTCAGTGGAGGCGAGCGTCAGCGCATCGCCATTGCGCGCGCCATCCTCAAGGATGCGCCGATCTGGCTGCTAGACGAGCCAACGGCGCACCTGGATGCGACCACAGCTCGGGAGATTATGGAGACCCTGCGAGCACTGACGGCCACGCGAACAACGGTGATTCTGGCGCATGATCTACACATGCATGATTTCGCCGACCATGTATTACACCTCAATGCTGGACATCGCAAGGAGAATCATGCCTCAAGCGGTAACGGCGCATAGATGTGCGCTCGGGTTGTGCTGCGCCCCCACTGGTATCCAGTGAAAATGTCCGATGCTGTTAGGCTTGACGTGTCCCGTGGGTTTGGAAACGGAGCATCAAGGCCTCTCTGATTTGCGAGAGTAGCGAGCTAGAGGCTGACAACCTATTATCAATGGCAACGTGGGGAACCGGTGGTGGCGAGTCGAGTCTCATGGAGGCAATGAACTCATCGAAATGGGCCAGCTTCTGCGTGTCCCGTGGTGACTGGCGCGCTTCGAGACGGTGACGTAGCGTCTCGGCATCACTTCTCACCCATATGAGATACGTTTGCCCCCCGCCAAGTTCATCCACCCATGCCGACCAACCACTGGAATCATGCACCTGCTGGGTGAAGGGTCCAGAAAGCAAGACCGGGCAGCCTTTGGAGCGTATCTCACGAGCGGTAGCAGTCATTCCAGCATAAACATGCTGCTTGATGTGTTCGTCATACCATGGCCCCTCGCGCTCGCCGAACGGGCGACCCGCCATGGATAAGATGGCCTCTTCCACGGGATTATAGATTGTGTCCTTGTCAAGGAGCGCAGGAGTCGGCTGCAACTCGGCGAGAAGCACATCGGCGACGGTTGACTTGCCAGCGCCGACTGGCCCAGCCACGATCCAGGCCTCCGCTTGGCGCATGCTCATAGTCCAATCATTTCAGGCAGGGAGTGACGCTCCTAGAACTAGTGACGGATTGTAGCACCGGAATGGCCACAACCGGTGACGGCAACCCTCTATACGCTACAAGGCATGTGAAACAGCGAACGATCTATGCGGACGCGAAGCGTATTGGGGATCCAGTCAGCTTCCTGAATCATACCTGCTCGTTCTTGTGAGCTCCAGGCTGAGCTACGGCCTGCAACATGTGGTCAAACAGGTCGCCGTTTGACCCGGTCGTAACAGACAGTCCCAGAGCGCCTGATCGGTGTCGTACAACACCACCCGCTTGTGACACGAGCAGTTCCCCTGCCAGGCGATCCCACAGTTGGGCATCGAATGTAATTACCGCATCTGCGCGCCCGCACGCTAGCCAAGCAAAGTCGACCGCCGCTGAGCCGATCATGCGCACGCGCCCCACACTTTCTGCTAATCGACTCAGAACCTCCACCCCATAGTGAGTTGCGGCGCTGCTGCCTGTCTTAGCAAAGTCCCCATAATGCGCTACCGCGCGGTGAGGATGTACAACGTTCGACACGTTGATTGGTTTGCCATTGCGGGTGGGCGTAGCGTGTCTTGTGGCGACGAATAGCTCATCAAAGATGGGGAGATAGATCACTCCAAGCTCCACCGTACGACGGCGCTGCAACGCCAACATCACCCCATACAACGGACTCCCATGCTGGTAGTTCGCGGATCCATCGAGTGGGTCGATAATCCACCGGTAGGCGGATTCGCCCTTCAGCAAGCCCACCTCTTCCGAGAGAATGCTGAATGGTGGAAAGGTGGCGCGGAGGCGCTCCAAGAGAATGCGCTCAGCCTCCAGATCGGTGTCCAACTGTTCATCACGCTCTGCCTTGACGCGCGTCACCCGAGCAGTGCCCTGATGCGCCAACAAATAGGCGCCTGCTTCGCGCGCCGCCGCTTCAGCAACACCTTGTGCTTCCGCAAGGAGATTTGGATCGCTGTCTTGGATCTGCTCGTCCCTCGAAGACTCCGTCATGGTCGTTCCATGCCGTTTCATCTCTGTGGAGTGCCCCACATACCAATCGACAACTACTCGCTGCGCTCCTGCGCCTTACTGTGGCGCAGAAGCTTCAAGCGGCCTGGCATGCGCCAGGATGTAGCGCGCGACCCCCGCGTAGAAGTCGAATAATCCTTCGTCGCTTGTTCGTCGGAGCACGAAGGTCGGGGTATCTTCTCCGCGGCCACACCCATCGGATTGGACGGTCAAGAGGGCATTGTTGACCATATAGAGGTTGTAGCGTGGCGCAAGGTCATAGGTATATAACTGCAGCCAGTCACACCAGGCGGGATCTTGCTCACACAAGCGTCGCTGGATTACGTGCAGGTGGCGCAAGTTCAGTCGTGTCAAATCGCTCAGACTTCCGGGATCGAGCCCTTCCTCTTCCTCCCGTTCACGGCAATGCCGACCATCGGGATCGAGAAAGCAGAGGCGATAGCGGGTGCGCCCTGAGGTGATGGACTGGATGAGGTTCTCCCAGCTATAGGTGAGCGCAATCGCATTGAGACTAATGCCCACTGCGACAATGTCCTGAGCCGACTCGAACATGCTGGGGTAGGACCACTCATGGGCGAAGGCCGTGCGCGTGCGACAGATCTCCTGTACCTCGCCCCATGTCTCCAGCGCTTGCGCTTCCTGCTGCCGAGCCCGCGCACGCACACTGGCGATGCTCGTCGCTTGTTTGCCGCTCTGCAAGCGGTCGACTGTCGCGATCAAGTCATCGACGGGGATCTCCAAGAGGCGCGCACCTGCTGCGCCGGCATGGCGTCACGCCACGAGTGGAGTAAGCGATTGCCAACAAAGCAAAGGAGGCCCGATGGAGCCCCATTGGCGTGTGTTGTGTGTGCTGGATGGCTGTGATGGTCGCATCGTCTGGCGATCAGGGCAACCGAGCCGCTGGCTCGACGAGCGTGCACAGATGCAGCGTGGCCAGATTCAACAGGGCTGGTGTGAGCAGTGCGCTGCCCACTATGAGCAACGCTCCACCATAACTGACACAACGCTGTGGCTGGAGGTTGGTGGTCGCTGGGAACATGTGCCGTTGCGAGAGGTTTGTGTGCCCTAACACATGCCC